>JAGRDO010000041.1:1695-2159 GCA_020447005.1 Paracoccaceae bacterium | reverse complement strand
GACGCGCGCAACAACACCAAGCGCACCGAGGTGTTGGACCTGGTGAACACGATCCGGGCGCGCGTGGATCAGTGGCGCGCGGACGGCTGGCCCGGTGTGACCATCGTCACCCGCAAGCTGTTGGAGCACTGGCACGACCGCGAGGCGCGGCAGCATCCGTTCTACTTCTGCCAACTCGAGGCGATCGAGACACTGATCTGGTGGGTCGAGGGGGCCGAGGCCTACAAGCAGGGCATCGCGATCCCCGGAGATGGCGGGGCGTGGGAGCGACTCTGCAACAAGATGGCCACAGGGGCGGGCAAGACCACGGTGATGGCGATGATCATCACCTGGCAGGTGCTGAACGCACTGACCTATCCAAAGCGGAACAAGGATTTCAGTCGCGCTGTGTTCATCGTGGCCCCTGGCCTGACCGTGAAGGAACGGCTGCAGGTGCTGCTGCCCAGCGAGGGCAGCTACTATGA
>JAGRDO010000041.1:1038-1656 GCA_020447005.1 Paracoccaceae bacterium | reverse complement strand
CCCTGCGCCAGAAGCTGAACCAGGCGGAGGTGCTGATCGAGAACTGGCACACGCTGATGCCGCTGAAGGAAGCGGAGCGATCCGTGGTGAAGAAGGGGCGCGAATCCGACGAGGCCTTCACGCGGCGCGTGCTGGGCAAGCTGGCGGCGCACAAGGACATCATCGTCATCAACGACGAGGCGCACCACGCCTATCGCAAGCCGCCNTGAAGATCAGCAAGAAGCATGCCGAAGAACATGGCATCGACCTGGATGAAGCGACGCGCTGGATCGAGGGCCTCGACCGCATCCACAAGACCCGGCGCATCCAGCGCTGTTTCGACCTCTCGGCCACGCCGTTCGCGCCGACTGGCAAGAAGAGCACCGACACCGCGCTGTTCGACTGGATCATCTCGGATTTCGGCCTGAACGACGCGATCGAGGCGGGGCTGGTCAAGACGCCGCGCGTCGTTGTCCGCGACGACGCGGTTCCGGATGCCAAGACGCTGCGATCGAAACTCTACCACATCTACCGCGACCCGACCGTTTCCGAAGACCTGAACCGCAAGGCCGAAGCGCATGAGGCGCTGCCGAAGCTGGTTCAGGACGCCTATACGCTGCTCGGCGCCGACTGGCGGGA
>JAGRDO010000041.1:793-980 GCA_020447005.1 Paracoccaceae bacterium | reverse complement strand
TGACGGTCTGCAACCGCACCGAAACCGCAGCCCGCATCGAGACCTGGTTCAACAAGGGCGATGCGCACTGGCCCGAATTGCACGCACCCACCCGAACGCTCCGGGTCGATTCCAAGGTGCTGGAGAAGGCTGAGATCGGCGAGACCGCGACCTCCGACAAGGATTACGAGGCGCGGCTGAAGGCAAT
>JAGRDO010000041.1:0-787 GCA_020447005.1 Paracoccaceae bacterium | reverse complement strand
TCGACGCCGCGACCATCCCCGAGACCCGCCGCCAGCAGTTCCGCGCCCTGAAGAAGGAGGAACTGCTGCGCGAGATCGTGGACAATGTCGGGAAGCGGGGATCGGCCGGACAGGATCTGCAGAACGTCATATCGGTTGCGATGCTGTCCGAGGGATGGGACGCCAAGAACGTCACCCACATCATGGGCCTCCGGGCCTTCACATCCCAACTGCTCTGCGAACAGGTCGTCGGGCGCGGACTGCGTCGCGTGTCCTACGATACCGACGAGAACGGTCTGTTCCTTCCCGAATACGTCAATGTTTTCGGTGTGCCGCTTTCCATTTCGGAAACAGGCGAAGGCGGGGAAGCTCCGCCGCCGCCGAAGCCGACCACCCAGATCGAAGTCCTGCCCGAGCGGGCTCATCTCGAACTTCGCTGGCCGAACGTGCTGCGGGTTGAAACGGTCGTGAGACCGCAACTTGCCATGGATTGGGGCAAGGTAGCGCCGCTCGTGCTCGATCCCGCCAGCACGCCAATCAGCGCGGAATTGGCTCCTGCGCTCGGCGGCGCGACGGACGTGGGCAAGGTGACCGCCATCGACCTCGAGAAGCTGCCAGACGGCTTCCGTCTGCAACGTCTCGTCTTTCAGGCAGCGCGTAAGGCCTTCGCCGAACTCAGCCACGGTTTTTCGGGTAGCCACGAGTATCTCGCGGCGCAGCTGGTCAGGATCGTCGAGGCGTTCCTCAACTCCGACCGCCTCGACATCCCGTCGCTGTTCCACTCCGACCCGCTTCGGCGGCGGATTCT
>JAGRDO010000164.1:312-4948 GCA_020447005.1 Paracoccaceae bacterium | reverse complement strand
TGTCCTCGACGCTGTCGATGGCCACACCGGCCTTGCCGACATCGCCGACGACGCGCGGATGGTCGCTGTCATAACCGCGATGGGTCGCCAGATCGAAGGCGACCGATACGCCCTGCTGCCCGGCCGCCAGATTGCGGCGGTAAAAGGCATTGGATTCTTCGGCCGTGGAAAAGCCCGCATATTGCCGGATCGTCCATGGCCGGCCCGCATACATCGTGGCGCGCGGGCCGCGGGTGAAGGGTGCCAGCCCCGGCAAGCTGCCCATATGACCAAGGCCATCGGTATCCGCGCCCGTATACAGCGGCTTGACCGCGATCCCTTCCAGCGTCTGCCATGTCAGGTCTTCGGGCGACTGTCCCTTCAGCTCCCTTGCCGCCAGGTTGCGCCAGGTCTCAAGGTCATCCGTCATCTCTTGCGTCCTTTCCAATTCCGGCCGGAAAACCCGACGGTTCCGGCTTAATCCTTTGGCGAACGGTCGAAGCCGCCCTATATATTCGGGAAAGGAGACCGCATGAAGCCTGCCCTTGCCCTGATTGCTGCACTTTGCCTTGTTCCTGCCGCCACCCTTGGCGAAGATGCCCGCCCGGTGCTCGCGCCGGTTCCCGCGTCCGAGGTCACGCTCGACGACCTTCTGTGGCTGAAACGCCCCGTCGTCGTCTTTGCCGACAGCCCCAATGATCCGGCCTTCCAGACCCAGCTTCTGTATCTTGCGGACGACCCCGCCGAACTGATCAAGCGCGATGTCGTCATCCTGACCGACACAAGCCCCGCCACTCCGTCCGAGGCGCGCCAGAAGCTGCGCCCGCGCGGCTTTTCCATGGTGCTTCTGGACAAGGATGGCGCCGTCAAGCTCCGCAAGCCCCTGCCGTGGAGCGTGCGCGAGATCATCCACGCCATCGACAAGTTCCCGCTGCGCCAGCAGGAAATCCGCGACCGGGCGATTGAAGCTGGCGGATAGGCCCCCGTCATCCCGGCACCTCTGTTCCGTTCGGGTCCAGCACGGCACCGGGCACGGCACCTTCCGCAAGCCTTTGCAGGTCTTGCGCGAAGATCTCGTCCAGCCGCCGCGCCTCGTCGGGCAGGAAACGCGGCTCGGGCGGCGGCGCATCCCGCCGGTGCCCGGCGATGGCCGCCTCGCGCGCGGGGCCGGGCGGCAGCGCGGCCAGTTCGCGCAATGCCGGTTCGGGCAGCGATCTGTTGACCCCTTTCGGCACATCCGGCAGAGCAAGGCCGGCCGGGCCGCCGGTCATCATGGCGATGCCCTTGTCAACGCAATCCGGCCCATAGCGCAGGACGCGCAATTGCGAATGTGGAAAGACCCGCCTTATCGCCCCGAGAACCGGCAGCCAGCTGTTGCCCGGCGAAGACACAAGCCGCGAACCTTCAAATTTCCGGACGATGCCCCGCAGCGCCAGATGGGCATAGACCGATTGCCAATAGCCTGAAAATTCGCGGATCGTGAAAAAAATGGATCGGGGCGGGGCGGGCAACACCGCGCGCAACCCGGCCAGCCGGTCTGCCGCATCGCTGTAAAGCGCCCCCTCGGCGTAATTGCGGCGCATCGCCCCGATAAGGTTTTCGTCGCTGATCAGCACGGTTTTCATTCCCCGCGCCGCGCCCAGATGCGGCGCAAGCGCGGATCGCGCCGCCTGAAGCACGCCTTCCCGGTCCTCTCCCGCCGCATAATGCGCGGTAAAACCCTTCAGACCCTCGCTTCTCCATATCGCGGGCCCCCAGAACCCGATCCCGGCCCGGGACAGGCTGTCGCCGCTGCGCGCCAGAAACTGCTGCAACGCCGTCGTGCCGGTCCGGTGTGCGCCAAGGTGAAGCTGATAGGACGGCACCGTCATGATCCACCCTCAAGGACCAGGGTCGCGCCTTCGGGCAGGCCGGGCGCGAATTCGGCCAGCTTTCCGCGCAGCGGTGCGACGGCGTCCGCGCCTGTCGCATAGATCGCGACATCCCAGTCGAACAACACGCCCTTCGGGTCCTGTGTCGAAAGCGTCGCCACCCGCACCCAGTCCGTTCCAACCGCATCGGCGAACCAGCGGTCATAGATCATCGCCACCCCGACCCCGTGACGCTTGACAAGCGGATCGGCCCATCCGGCCGCCGGTTTGACCGGGCCAAAGCGAATATCACGTGCCTCGGCAGACCCCAGCCCCCAGAGATCGAGCACATAATAGGGATTGCGCCACGCGACGCGGCCCAGATCGTTCACGGCCACCGGCGCTTTCAGATAGTCTTGGGCGAAGCGGGCCATCTGCGCCTGTTGCAGATGAATGGCACGCGGATTCCAGACATATTTTCCGAAAAGTGGCGGCAGATAGATCGCCCCGGCAGCAAGCATGACGACAAGGCTTGCAAGCGCGGCGGGCGCGGGCGACGGCCCCCTCGGGCCGGCCGTCATCTCCCCTCCCCCGCCGGCCAGCAACATCGCAGAGACAAGGCTGATGAGGATGTAGGGCTCATACCGGTTCATCCAGCCGATCTGGCCGAAGATCAGATGCGCCAGACCCGAAAACCAGACAGCCAGCAGGACCGTCCCGGCCGGACCGCCGCGCATGCCCGGCACCCGCGCCGCTAAAAGCGCGGTACCGGCCAGCAGCAAAGCCAGAAGCAGCCCGGCCGGTTTTGACAGGTTGATCGCCACGCCAAGGACCGCGCGCTGAACGGCGCCCCCTTGCGGATCAAGCGCCAGGGACTTTGCCAGGATCGATCCCGGCAGCGGCGCGAGGCCCAGATGCAGCAAGAAAAGACTGAAGGCCGCGACCGCGCCAATTGCGGCCAGCCCGATTGCCAGCCCCGCGCGACGCATCCCGAAAGACCACAGCGCCAGCGCCGCCGCCAGCGTCAGGGCCAGACCCTCGTAGCGCAAAAGCGGCGCGGCGATCGCGGCGGCCACGAACCATGACGCAACCCCACCCCCGCTCATGGCCCGCCAGAGGCCCAGAACCACGATCAGGCTGGCCAGCACATGGGGGGCCGCCTCCATTCCGGTAAAGCCGACGCCCGGAATGTTCAGGCAGAGCGGTCCGAAAAGGACCAGGGCCGCGCCGGCCCAGCCGGTCACACCGGCCAGAAACACGATCCGGCCCCAGACCCAACCGCACCCGCCCACCGCCAGCAGGTTCCAGAACAGCGGCAGCAACCGCTGGAGATCGCTTCCCGGAAAGGGCAAGAGCAGGAAGGGAAACAGGATTGACGAAGACGCCGAGGCAGCTTCGCCGGGGTTGATGCCATAGGTGCCACGGCTGATCCCTTCGGCCATGGCCAGATGGATATAGACATCGTCAAGCGGATATTCGAACACCCCCGCACCCGCCGCCGCCAGCGCCTGAAGGGCTGCAAACCCCGCCAGCGCGGCGAGGGTGCCCCAAAGCGGAAAGCGCGTGCGGACGGGTTCCGTCATCGCGTTATTCGAACTCCATGATCACATCGTCGACCTTCAGGCTCGCCCCCGCCGATGCAGAAACCCTCTTGACCACGCCCTTGCGTTCGGCGCGCAGGATGTTTTCCATCTTCATCGCCTCGACCGTGGCCAGCGCCTGTCCTTCCTGCACCTCCTGCCCTTCCTCGACACTGATCTTCACGACAAGGCCGGGCATCGGGCAAAGCAGGAATTTCGACGTATCGGGCGGCAGTTTTTCCGGCATCAGCCGCGCAAGTTCGGCCTGACGCGGGGTCCGGACATAGACCCTGAGATCGGCGCCCCGGGTGCGGATGCGCTGTCCGGCGGGGATCTTGTCAACCTTCAGGACGATGGGTTCGCCATCCACCTCCAGCCGGGCCAGAGATTGCCCCGGGGTCCAGTCCGACGTTACCCGATGTTCTCCACCCTCTGCGAAGCTGACCGTCGCGCCCTCACGGTCCGCCGCGATCCTGACGGCAATGTCCCGCCCCTGAATCGCCACGACCCAATCGTCACCCACATGGCGTTCATGGTTGCCAAGCCGGCCGCTGATCCGGGTTCGCCGGATTTCCGCCACCCGGTTCATCGCGGCGGCACAGGCCGCGACTTTCCTCAGCCGTTCATCGCTCAGGGCAACGCCATCGAATCCATCGGGAAACTCTTCGGCGATGAAGGCCGTTGTCATGTCGCCGGCGACGAATTTCGGATGATCCATGACCGCCGAACAGAAGGGCAGATTGTGGCCGATCCCCTCGACCTCGAAACTGTCGAGCGCGACCCGCATCCCCTCGATCGCCTCGGCGCGCGTCGGCGCCCAGGTGCAAAGCTTGGCGATCATCGGATCGTAATACATGCTGATTTCGCCGCCCTCGTAGACGCCGGTATCGTTGCGCACGACACCGGTGGCGGTCGCCGCCTCGACCGGCGGGCGGTAGCGGGTCAGCCGCCCGATCGAGGGCAGGAAGTTGCGATAAGGGTCTTCGGCATAAAGCCGGCTTTCCATGGCCCAGCCGTTGATCTTCAGATCACCTTGCGTGAAAGGCAGCTTTTCGCCATCGGCCACGCGGATCATCTGTTCGACCAGATCGACCCCGGTGATAAGCTCCGTCACCGGATGTTCGACCTGCAAACGGGTGTTCATTTCAAGGAAATAGAAGTTGCGGTCGCCATCGACGATGAACTCCACCGTCCCGGCGCTGGTATAGCCCACGGCCTTGGCCAGCG
>JAGRDO010000164.1:0-143 GCA_020447005.1 Paracoccaceae bacterium | reverse complement strand
TTCTCGATGAAGATCCGGTCGTCGCCAAAGGAATTCGCGGCCTCGTTCTTCGAGGACTGAAACCCGTCGCGCGCCTCGTCATCGCTCCACGCGATCCGCATTCCCTTGCCGCCACCGCCCGCGCTGGCCTTGATCATCACCGG
>JAGRDO010000163.1 GCA_020447005.1 Paracoccaceae bacterium | reverse complement strand
TCATCCATGGCCTCAGCCTGAATCACGATCTGCGCCACATGTGGCGGGCGCTTCTGGAAGGCTTCGCCTATGCCTTCCGCCACCATATCGAGGTCTTCGCCGACATGGGCCATCCGTCGAAACGGTATTTCGCCTCGGACGGCGGCTCCAACTCGCGCTTCTGGATGCAGATCTGCGCCGATGTGTTGCAGGCACCTGTGCAGCTTCTGAAAGGACATCCCGGGTCCAGCCTCGGGGCGGCCTGGGTTGGCGCGGTGGCCGCCGGGTTGACCAATGACTGGGGCGGCGTTTCGAACTACGTCACCTATGGCGAGAGGATCGAACCCGACCCTGCGAACGCCGCCCTTTACGATGACGGATACCGGCGCTTCCGGTCCGTCTACAAGGCTGTTTCGGAGGTATCATGAGTTACGAAGCCGTTGCCTGGGATATCGATGGAACCCTCGTTGACAGCGAGCCGCTGCATCTTGAAGCGCTGCTTGCCGTATCATCGGAACTTGGCGCGGACCTGAGCGACCTTGCGCCCGATCATTTTGTCGGCGTGAACATGCATGATGTCTGGGCAGCCCTGAAGACGCGCTACCCCGCCGAACTGACCCAGCGAGACTGGATCGCGCGTATCAACGCCTATTACGCAGCGCACGCCTCCGAATTGATACCAATGCCCCGGGCGGTTGACACGGTTCGCGCGCTGGCCGAACGCGGTGTTTTGCAGGTCGCGGTGTCCAACTCGGGCCGCGCGGTCGTGGACGCCAACCTGAATGCGCTGGGGCTGACAGGTCTCTTCGCATTCTCGCTGTCGCTCGACGACGTTCCCCGGGGCAAACCGGACCCGCGCCCCTATCTAATGGCCGTCGGTCGCCTTGGGCTGTTGCCCGACGAAGTGCTTGCGGTCGAAGACAGTGCCACGGGCGCGCAATCGGCATGGCGGGCCGGGCTTGGCGTTGCCTATATCGGCCCCCGCGCCCCGGATTTTCAGGTCAAGAAACTTGCGTGCCTGAACGATGTCGTCGGGCTCGTCGCGAAAGAGGGGGCGCATATTGGCGTATAAGATCGATCCCGTCGCGGATTGGCCGGTCGTCGAAGAGTTCCGCAAGACACCTGTCGGCCGGCACAGTCCGAACCTGATGCGGGTGCTGAACACGCTGCGTTTTGACCCATCGGGCTGGCAAACCATCCTTGTCGTCCGCGTCCAGTTTCAGGAATGGGTGCTGGCGACGATGCCGCCAGACCGGGCGGACCCCGTGCAACTGCACGAGAACCGCGTCTTCACCAGCCGCGAAGATGCCGAATGGGCCGTCTTCTGCGAACGCTGGAAGGCCCATACCGGGATCGAGATTGCCACCGACCGACACACGCCCCTGCCCGAGAAAATTACATGCTGAAGATCCTTGGCTACCCGAGCCGTTATTCGGTCGCCCCCGGCGAAGAAATTTCCTTTCATGTGTCCGCCGAGGAAGGCCAGGACTATGAGGCGACATTGCTGCGGGTGATCTGTGGCGATGCCAATCCGGACGGGCCGGGCCTGCAATATGAACGCATCCCTTCCGCCATCGACGGCAGCTATGCCGGGCGCCGGCAGATTACAGATGCGGGATCGTACATGCGCGCCGATGTCCCCCAGCTTGCCGCGCAGCAGGGCGCATTGACCTTTGCCGCGATGGTCTGGCCGACTATGATCAAGCGTGACGACCAGACGGTGATGAGCTGGCAGGACGCGGCAAGCGGCATACGGCTTTTCTTCCGCAAGGGCGGGGTGCTTTGCGCGGTGATCCGCAATGGCGAACAAAGCCTGCATCTGCATCTGGACGAAACGCCGGTTCTGGAGCGGCAATGGTATGCCGTCGGCCTGAGCCTTGATCCCGAAAGCGGCAAGGCACGGCTTTTCCAGACCGCGCTGCGCCAGTTCGCCATGACGCGCGACAGCGGTTCGGCCGAGGGCAGTTTCGCAGGCCCCCTGCCCGCCCCGGTGGCGCCAGTGCTGCTGGCGGGGGCGCAATCCGGTGATCAGGTTGGCGCCCATTTCGACGGCAAGATCGACGGCCCCGCCTTCCTGCGCGGGGTGCATGACGCCGAAAGCTATCACCGCTTCCTTCACAAGCGCACCCATCATGCCGACCAGTTGCAACGTATCGCCCAGTGGGACTTTTCGACCGGCATCAAGGGCGTGACCGCCACCGACATCTCGCCCAACGGCAATCACGGGGAACTGTTCAACTGCCCCGGGCGCGGCATGAAGGGCTGGAACTGGGACGGCACCCGCCATCGCTGGAGCGAGAATGCCGACCACTACGGCGCGGTTCATTTCCACCACGACGACCTTTACGACGCCGCCTGGCAGACCGCTTTCACCCTGACGATTCCTGATGACATGAAATCCGACGCCTATGCGGTGCGGGTAAAATCGGGCGAGAACAGCCGCGAGGAAACCCGCGACTATTACATCCCCTTCTTCGTGCGCCCCAAGCGCCGCCCTGCGAACCTGCCGGGCAAGCGTGACCGGATTGCCTTTCTGGCGCCCACGGTGTCCTACATGGCCTATGCCAACCACGGCGAACACATCACCGCGCGCGAGGCGGAACGGGTGATCGGGCGCCTTTTGGAATTCGGCCATGCCGACATGTACATGTACGAACACCCCGAAATCGGCGGCTCGGTCTATGACAAGCACGCCGACGAATCCGGCGTCTTCTATTCCTCGCGCCTGCGGCCGGTGCTGAACTTCACCTCGCAGTATCATTCCTGGCTGGGGGGTCACGGCTCGTCAGTCTGGCAATACAACGCCGATATCCACCTGCTGGCCTGGCTGAACCAGAACGGTTTCGACTATGACGTGATCACCGACGAGGACATGCACCACGAGGGCAAGCGCCTTCTGGACGATTACCGCGTGGTGATGACCGGCACCCATCCGGAATATTACACCGGCAAGATGTGGACCGCGCTCAAGGGCTGGGTCGATGACGGCGGGCGGCTGATGTATCTCGGCGCCAATGGCTTTTACTGGCATGTCGAGTTTTCCGAAGCGATGCCGGGCGTGATGGAGATCCGCAAGGCCGAGGACGGCACCCGCACGGTGGAACCCGAACCGGGCGAATATTACCATTCGTTCTCGGGCGAACTGTCCGGCCTTTACCGCCGCAAGGGCCATCCGCCGAACGAAATGTGCGGGCTGGGCTTCGTGGCGCAGGGATTTGACGTCTGTTCCTATTACCGGCGGGCACCCGACGCCGAAAACCCCCGTGCCGCCTTCATCTTCGCGGGTGTGCCGGACGAGATCATCGGCGATTTCGGCCTGATCGGCGGCGGCGCGGCGGGGCTGGAACTTGACGCGATGAACCCGCTTCTCGGGACCCCGCCCAATGCCTTGCGGCTGGCCACATCCGAAGGCCATTCCCAGCAGGTGCAGGTGGTGAACGAGGAATTCGGCATCCCGCCGATCGCCCTTGGCGGCGACCAGCACGACAAGGTCCGCGCCGATCTGTGTTTCTACGAAACGCCATCAGGCGGCGCGGTCTTTTCGGTCGGCTCGATTTCCTGGTGCGGTTCGCTTTTGTGGAACGGCGGCGACAACAACGTCTCGGCGATCACGGCAAACGTTTTGCGGCGCTTCGCCGATCCCGCGCCTTTCGATACCGAATAGGCCCGGCACGGGTCACAGCGGGCAGACGTTCAGATTGTCCGGGATCAGCGGCGGGCCGCCGGCGAGACGCTCTGCCATGCGACGCATCCAGTCGTCGACCATTTCGGCAACCGGGGCCATGTCGCGGCGTATGCCTTCCAGCGCAAGGCAGCGCGATGGATAAAGTACGGCATAGGCCACGACATCGGCCAGACCCGGTTCTGCCTTCTGGAAGAAGAACGGCCCGCCAGCCAGCGCCTCATCAAGCCGTCTTGCGATGATCGCGCTCCGCTCGGCCGCGCTTCCCAGCCCCGCCGCCTGCCGGGCGAGATCGCGAACAAAGCCTTGCCTCCGCAGGAGCCATGGCCAAAGATACGGCGCCACCCGCGGCAGCCCGCCTTCAGAGGTTGCGCGCATGGCCCGGCCAAGCCGCCAGCCATCACGGATGACCCGCCCGCTGCCACGCGCTGCCGAAAGATAGACCGAGGCAAACAGCGACGGGATCAGAACTTCGCTGACCCAGTCGTTGAACGCGATGGCCTGGGCACGCAGAAACGCGTCATCGGGCAAGAGGCGTGGCGCATCGGGATACAACTCGTCCAGCGCGTAGAGGATGGCGTCAGACCCGTGCAGATCGCCGTCAGGGGTGGACAGGACCGGGATTTGCCGCCCCGAGGGCAGGCGCTGCGCCAGCCCCACCGGATTGACATAGCGCAGCTGAAAGTCTGCCCCTTTGAACAACAGCCCGGCATGCGCCTTAGCGCCATAGGGGCTGGTCACGAAGGTATAAAGAACCGGCCGCCCCGTGCCCGGCTCGCTCACCGCGCCGGGCCGTCGTTCAGGAATACCCGCAACGGCCCCGTCAGGTTGCCGATCACCAGATCGGGATAGCCGTTTCCGGTCAGGTCCGGTGTAATCACCCGGTAGCCGAAATGGCGGTTTTCCACGCCCACGGCACGTTCGGCGCGGGTATAGCGGCCATCGGCACCCTGCAGCATCAGCTTGCCCGGCGTTGGAAACCGGCCATGCAGGTTGAGCGGCATGGCCGTGTAATTCTCGGTCATCACAAAATCCTGCCGGCCGCGCTTGGTGAAATCGGCAAAGGCCGCGCCCCAGCCGAAATGTGTCGTCCGCGCGCCAAGCTCGACCGACACGTCGCGAAAGCGGAAATCGCCGTCATTCCTCAGCAGGCGGAAATGCAGGTCATGGGGCTGATCGGGGCGGCTGTCGCCCTTGGTCAGGAAGGCCGGGATCGAACTGCCGATATTGGACAAGAGGATGTCGGGATAGCCGTTGCCCGTCACATCCGCCGCGGCGATGCCCATCCAATAGCCCCAGCCGAGCGGCAGGTCGCGTTCGCGGAACGTGCCATCGCCGAGGTTTTCATAGCACCGCGCCTTGTCGGTGTTCGGCGAAACGATCAGATCCGGCCGGCCGTCGCCGTTCAGATCGACCCAAAGCGCCAGGAAGGTGTTCTGGTTGAACACAAGGCCCGCCTCGTCCGTCGCGTCGCGAAAGGTTCCATCGCCATTGCCGCGCAGAAACAGGTTGCGGGCGCGGATGTCGGGCCGGTTGAAATTGGCCGTCACGTTGTAGGGATGAGCGATATAGGTCGAGATATAAAGATCGAGCCGCCCCTGCCCTTGGGTATCCGCCGCCGCGATTGACAGGGGCACGTTGCGGTCGGGGATCACGGCCTCGTCCAGCCGGCGGCGCAGGCGGAAGGCGCCGTCCGGCGCGCTGCGTTCGTGGATATAGACGCCGCTGTCCTGTGCGATCAGCAGTTCTTCCACCCCGTCGCCGTCAATATCGGCCAGAAGCGCGCCATAGACCGCCTGATCCATGGGGCCGAGCAGACCGAATTCGGCCGCGACATCGACGAACCTGTCGTCCTTCTGCACCAAAAGCGCGTTGTGCTGCCCCTTTCCCCCGGTGACGAAGATGCCCGCGCCATGCGACGGGCTGGGCGTCAGGGCGATCACGTCCAGAACGGCATGGGTGCCGTGAACATCGGGTTGCTGGTGCACGAAGGGTGTCGGAACCTCACGGAACCGTGGCAGGGCATTGGCGCGATCCGCCAGAAAGCGCCGGACGCCAAGCCATGGACCCAGCCGCTTGAACCAGATCCACGTGGCGATGGCGACAAGGGCCACTCCGCACAGGATTTCAAGAAACACGAATACCCCCTTGGCGCAACAAAGCGCGATTTGAACAAGGGCTGCCCGCGACGCAGCGCAGGCAGCCAGAGTTGGTTTGGCGAAAGCGGCGGTTCAACCGCCGAAACGCTCGGTCTTCACGCGGTCGGCGTCGATGCCTGCATCGACAAAGCAGCCCGCCAGTGCCTCGACAAAGGCATTCGATCCACAGACGAAAACCCCGGCGGCTTGCGGTGCATGTTGCCGCATCAGCGCCAGCACGCCATCGCAATCGAACCGTCCCTGAAGATCACCGTCGCGCTCGGGCCGGTCACGGGTGATCGCGCGGATATAGGTAAGGCGCGGATTTTCGCTGGCAAGGGCCGCCAGTTCCTCGCCGCCCACCACATCCATGTTGCTGCGCGAGGAATGCAGAAGAAGCATCCGCCCTCCATGCTTCGCGGCCGTGTGTTCCCGCGCCATCGAGATGAACGGCGCGACACCCGAACCCGCGCCCAGCAGCACAACATCGCCGGGCATGGAAGGTTCCCAGATGAAATGCCCGCCCAGGGGGCCGCGGATTTCGATCTCGGTCCCGACTTTCGCGTAGCCGTGGAAGAAGGTCGACACCTCCCCCCCGGTCAAGAGCTCGATGGCCAGTTCATAGCGTCCCGGCGCGGAGGGCGCCGAGGTGATGGAATAGCTGCGCTCGGCGCGGTAGCCGTCGGGCGCGGTCAGGCGAATGTCGATATGCTGGCCGGCCATGTAGGGCCGAAATTCCTTCGGCTCGAACACGACGCGGTTGACCATCGGCGTCAGGGCCGAAAGTTCGACGATGC
>JAGRDO010000162.1 GCA_020447005.1 Paracoccaceae bacterium | reverse complement strand
TCGACGGCAAGGGCTGGCGGTCGGGCGCCGAGGTGGAGCGGCGCGAACTGACGCAATGGTTCTTCAAGATCTCCGACTTCGCGGGGGAGCTTTTGGAGGCCATCGACGGCCTCAAGGACTGGCCCGAGAAGGTGCGGCTGATGCAGGCCAACTGGATCGGCAAGTCGCGCGGGCTTCAGATGGGCTGGGATCTGACGGCTCCCCATGCGGGGACTGAGCGGATCGAGGTCTATACGACGCGGCCCGACACGCTGATGGGCGCCTCGTTCCTGGGAATTTCGCCCGACCATCCACTGGCCCGCGCGCTGGAAGCGGAACGGCCGGAGGTGGCGGCGTTCAACGCCGAGGCACGCAAGGGCGGGACGACCGAGGAAGCCATCGAGACGGCCGAGAAACTGGGCTTCGACACAGGGCTGAAGGTAAGGCATCCGCTTGATCCCACTTGGGAAATCCCGGTCTGGATCGCGAATTTCATTCTGATGGACTACGGCACCGGCGCGATTTTCGGCTGCCCTGGGCATGACCAGCGCGACCATGATTTTTGCCGCAAATACGGCCTTCCGATCATCGATACCTTCCTGCCACTTGAAGGTGGCTGGGATATCGGCGCGGCACCCTATGTGCCGCTGAAATCCGAAAAGGTGCGCTATACCCGTGGCTTTGCCGGTGACGCCGAGCAGTCGGGCGAAGCGGCCGTCGATGCCGCCATCGCCCATGCCGAGGCCAATGGCTACGGCACCGGCGTCACCAAATACCGCCTGCGCGACTGGGGCCTTTCCCGTCAGCGCTACTGGGGCTGCCCGATTCCGGTCGTCCACTGCGAAGACTGCGGCGTGGTGCCGGAAAAGAAGGAAAACCTGCCCGTCCGTCTTCCCGACGATGTCACCTTCGACAAGCCGGGCAATCCCCTGGACCGGCACCCGACCTGGCGCGACGTGTCCTGCCCGGTCTGCCAGGGCCCGGCCAAGCGCGAGACGGACACGATGGATACGTTCGTCGATTCGTCCTGGTATTTCGCCCGCTTCACCGCGCCGCGCGCCGAGGCTCCGACCGTGGCGGAAGAGGCCGACTACTGGATGAACGTCGACCAGTATATCGGCGGGATCGAGCACGCGATCCTTCACCTTCTCTATTCGCGCTTCTTTGCCCGCGCGATGCATATCTGCGGCCA
>JAGRDO010000161.1:8922-12108 GCA_020447005.1 Paracoccaceae bacterium | reverse complement strand
CGGGCACGATTGCCGACATGTGGGAGAGGTGGTTCGGTTCTTCTGAACAGCTTCGAGCCGTTTCGTAAGTGGATTTCCCGCTCGGTTATGCCGCCACCGGGATTGGTGTCGACGGTTTGAGATATGCCTTATCGGGCGTCTGCCCGTCCAGCGATGAGTGCGGCCTTCTGCTGTTGTAGAACGCCAGATATCGGCACAGGCTTTCGCGGGCTGCCGAGACGCTGTCATAGGCGCGCAGGTAGAGCTCTTCGTATTTGATCGTCCGCCAGAGCCGTTCGACAAACACGTTGTCCCGCCATGCCCCCTTGCCGTCCATGCTGATCTGGATATCCGCATCCTTAAGGGTCTTGATGAAGTCGATGGATGTGAACTGGCTGCCCTGGTCGCTATTCATGACCTCAGGCTTGCCGTGGCGGCGCATGGCCTCTTTCGATGCCTCGATGCATGGTCCGGTTTCCAGCGTCGTGGACAGCCGCCAGGCCGGAACTTTCCGACCGAACCAGTCCAGCACAGCGACCAAACAGACGAACCCACGCGCCATTGGAATGTAGGTAATGTCCATGGCCCAGACCTGGTTGGGCCGGGTCACCGCCAGACCTCGAAGCAGATACGGGTAGACCTTGTGACCGGGTGCCGGTTTCGACGTGTTCGGCTTGCGGTAAAGCGCCTGAATGCCCATCCGCTTCATGCAGGTGGCCACATGCAGCCGCCCGGGGTGAAGCCTTCCTGGCGCAAGAGGCCCTTCATCATCCGCCTGCCCGCGAACGGATAGTCCATGTGCGACTCGTCAATCCGGTGCATCAACCTGAGATCATCTTCGCTGACGGGACGCGGCTCGTAGTAGAGGCTGCCCCGGCTGATGCCCAGGAGTTCGGCCTGACGCGAAAGGCTCAGCTTGTGGTTAGGGTTGGTCATTTCTTTGCGCTCCCCAACAGACCGGCCTTGGCGAGCGCTTCTCCCAAAAAATCGTTTTCCAGCGTCAACTGGCCGATCTTCGCATGTAATGATTTGACATCGATCCCGGGCTCTTTCGATGCTTTCGACCTGTCGTCGAAGACATCCGTCACGCCGTCGAGGAGCTGATCCTTCCATTGCTTGATCTGGTTGGGATGCACATCGAACTGCGTCGCCAGCTCGCTCATTGTCTTGTCACCCTTTAAAGCCGCCAACGCGACTTTCGCCTTGAATGCAGGGCTGTGGTTCCGTCTGGGTCGTCTTGCCATCTTCGCTCCTTCGTCCCGGCACGCTGCCGGATCAGGAGCGGAAAATCCACCTAACTCACCTGTTCAGATTTCTCAGGCCACCTCTAAGTATAGCCCACGAGCCGGTTCTGGCTGTCATAGGCGTAGCTCTCCACCGCCCCGCCGGCCTTGGCCGTCCGGCTGATCCGGTTGCCGCGGGCGTCATAGGCGTAGCTGTAGGTGTCATCCTCCAGAAGCTGGTTGTGCCCGTTGGACGAGTAAAGCGCCGAGAGATGCGACGCCGTCCGGTTGCCCTCGCCGTCATAGGCATAATCCTCGACCGGAACAAACTATTCAACTATTGGTGGTGCCTCTGCCTCGTCAATGTCCAAACCCATGGCCAAAATTCGCAGAAACATGCTCAATTCACTTTCGAAAAGCGCCTTTACCTCCGGTAGATCACTATTCGCGATTTCTTGTACCCACCCCATAACCCACCTGCGTTCATGAGCACTCATAGCTGAGATCGCTGGTGCGACCCATCCTCGCCGATATTCACCGGAATATTTCAAAGCCCCATTGCCCAATGCCTTTGACAGGTGAAAATCTCGGTTGATGTGAGAGAAATAGCTTCGAAAAAAGCCCGTTTCGAACAGATCAGACCTTTGCCGCGCTAGACAGTCCAGAACGAAAGGCAGCATCTGCCTTACATGTTCGGGCGTGTACGAGTAAATCGCCTCTCTTGCAGCGAGGAGAGCATAGTCATTGATGTCCTCGTAAGTCATTGGAATTTCGACGATGGTGGGCACCAATTGTGGTGATTCCAGATCTCCCCCAAGTATTGTTTCGCACAGTCGCGTGCGATCTTGGCTGATTTTCATGTGCTTCGATCCTCAAGGAACGGGCTTTAATATGAATGTATGGCATTTTGCCATCCCTTCCAGCGCATCTGCGACAGCCTGTCGATGATCGCCAGGACCGTAATACCCTGGAAAACACACTGCCTGAAGAGTGGCCCTCGCGAGCGCCAAACGTGAGAACGCCTGCTGTTTTCGAAGGTTGTTCATACGAAGCACCATGCCTTCCTGTTTGCCGAATATGGCTTTTGGGATGGGTAAGCATTCCCTAGCTTCCGCCTTCCAGCGCTTCACTTCGTTGTTGAGGCGGTCGAAGATGTCAGATTGACATACACCGGGTGGTCTTGGCGTCGTTGTCGTCATTCCGTTGCCGTCCTTCTTCAGGGCGAATGGCAGCGTTGCGGAGAGAGCTGCATTGATCTCGCCCGCCAAAGAGATCGCGGCTACTCCGACACTGGTGTAACCGGAGGTGGTGTTTGCTTGTTCAGATATCGTGTTGTCCATATACGACCGCACGACAACCAGTCCCGACGGATCTTTCAGGTTGAAGGGGTCATTCTGCATCGAGGAGTCCAGCGCAAGCGAGCCGGAAAGGAACCCAATCGGATCGCTCTGCACGAACACGCCCGCTGCCGGATCGTAGGCCCGGGCGCGGTAGTGGTAGAGGCCGCTCTCGGCGTCGTATTCGCGGCCGGTGTAGCCGTAGGGCTGGCTCAGTGACCCGACTGTCTGCGTGATCTGCCCATAGCCGTCGTACTCATATCCCGCCACCACCGAACCCGTCGCCGGTTCCGTCACCCAGATCACCGAGCCCTGACGGTCAGCGTAAAGCGCGTGTTCGGTGCCGGAGCCGACGCCCGACGACACGGTGTATTCCTCGAACCCCACCGGCTCATCCACCGCGTCGGAATGCATCCAGCGGCGGGTGAGGATGCCGCCCTCGTACTCCATGACGATGTCGTCATGGGCGAGCGGATCCTCCGGCGAGAGGTCATAGACATAGGCCGTTTCTGCGCCGTCCACCACCTTCGCGATCCGCCGGTCGAGCGCGTCGTAGGCGTAGTTCGCCGTGGTCGTCGCGGAACTGTAACCTACCAGCCGGTTCTGGCTGTCATAGGCGTAGCTCTCCACCGCGCCGTCCGCTTTCG
>JAGRDO010000161.1:0-8645 GCA_020447005.1 Paracoccaceae bacterium | reverse complement strand
GCCCGTCGGGATCGTAGGCATAGGTCAGGTCGGTGAGCGTGACCCCCGACTGCGCATGGGACAGCGCGGTCAGAAGGCCGTTCGTGTAGCCCCAGCCCGACGCCCGGCCCGTGGTCGAGCTCAGCGAGGTCAACAACTCTCACTTCTTAGCATCAAAAAACTGACTAACAATCTCCTCTGAGCTCATATTGCCGTGTTTTTCCGTGAGAATCTCAAGGAGCCTCTGCCGCTCTTCACGTGATAGCCGACTGCCAACACACTCTAGGAACTCTCTGACATCACGCGCATCAATTTCAACATCCATTCCGGATAATTGATGAAAGGCTAGAAAGAAATGTCGCTTGGCTCGATCTATATCCCCAAGAATTGAGAATAGCGCATAGCATCCATAGTGTTCACCTAGTTCTTCAGCTTTCTTCTCCAGATCAATGGCAACCACCTTTATAAACTCAATTACCCTAACGGAGTCGAAATAAAAGTGTGAATCCGGATTTGTGAAGTGCTCGTCGAAGGGCTTCGATAATGTTTGCAGAAGTCTTCGCAAGTTGCTATCAAGCTTCGCCGCAGATTTAGGAAGGGACGGGTGCGGATCACTCATCGAGACCTCTGCATTGATTATATTCTTTCATTATCTGTTCCATTCTCATGTTGAACATCCGATAGCAGTTCTGTTGCGCGGCCTTGGTCTTTGCATAGGCGTAACAAGCTCTACGCAACAGAGCCGCCGTCGCTTCCGCGGCTAACAGTATTTTTAGGCACTCCTCCTCACGGTCTTCTGAATCATCGCTTGGCTCAGATTTTGCGATACTTGGCAAAGCCAGATCCGAGGTCGCGAGAGCGTGATATATGTTCCACACTGCACCGAACAAGAGTCCGGATGAGATGGCACTCACTGCATTCTGCGAAATGGCGCCAGCTGCTGCGGTCGCATACGGAGCACTCTCCAAACCGGCCGGATCGGCCCAGCGAATTGGGTTGTTCTTCACGTAGGAATAGAGGTTCAACTGCTGGCCGGCAAACTCGATTGGATCGCTCTGCACGAACACGCCCGCCGCAGGGTCGTATGCCCTCGCCCGGTAGTGGTAGAGCCCACTCTCGGCGTCGTACTCGCGGCCCGTATAACCGTAGGGCTGGCTCAGCGTTCCCGCCGTCTGGGTCAGCTGGCCGTAGCCGTCATACTCATACCCGGCCACCACCTGCCCCGTCGCCGGTTCCGTCACCCAGATCACCGAGCCCTGACGGTCGGCGTAAAGCGCGTGTTCGGTGCCGGAGCCCACGCCCGACGACACGGTGTATTCCTCGAAACCAACCGGCTCGTCCACCGCGTCGGAATGCATTCAGCGGCGGGTGAGGATGCCACCCTCGTACTCCATGAAGATGTCGTCATGGGCGAGCGGATCCTCCGGCGAGAGGTCATAGACATAGGCCGTTTCTGCGCCGCCAAAGTCTTTGCGGTGTTGTGGGCGTCAGCTTTCCCCTGGCAATAGTAGTCGCCGACGATGAAACTCCGCATATGCCAATTTATCAAACTCAACCAATCCTACATATAGGTTTCTGTCTTCCGCCAAAACTCGATGAAGTATTATTGGGTTCCCATATGCGGCCTCGTCGAATAAGAATACAAAATTCTTAAGATTCCGATCTGTAATATCAACGTCATGTAAGGAGTATTGAAAAATTGCCTCCCCGCTATCCGCACCTAGATACCAACCAGCCTTAAAGTGAAAGAAAGCAGACATATGCCATACCAAGACCTCTCGACCGATTTCTATTCCAGAGTACTCTTTCTTTATAATGATCTTCATCGCTATCCACGCTTCGCTCTATTTTGGCGGCTTGTAATCAACGATTTTGATATCGTTCACCCGTCGAGTAATCAGGTTGTTTTGATAGTGGAATGTCACAGACTCGCCGTTGCTCGTTCTACTGGTGTACTGCATCTTCTGCCAGCCATTGCACCGGTGAAAGTTTGGATCATTATTCAGTCCTTCGAGGGGGTCACCTATCCCCCCATTCATGAGTATCTCAACCCAGACAGATTGAGTAAAGAGGTTCAACGGCACGTCCCATTGCCCCTCCTTGGCGGTGGAGGGCGGATTATAACTGGGATCGCTGCACCGATCCGGAACGTAAGGCGGAAGCGGCGGCCGCTCCTCGGGGGGGCCCGTTGTGCCCCGCGCGCGGATCATCGCTGTCGAGCCAATTGTCGAGATCGGGATCGTCCATCGACATTTGGACGATGGTCAGACCGATCAGATCTGCCAATCCCTGAACCACGCTCACCGTTGGCATGATCGTGCCAGCCATAGAGCCGCAGGCGCCGCCTCGCTGTGAACCAGCCGTGCACTCAGCCCATGCCGTTCGCCCTGTTGGATCGGTCCGATTGTATGGATTGCTCTTGACGTAAGCAGAGAGATTCAAATCCCCAGCCGCGAATTCCAGCGGATCGACCTGCAGGAACCGCCCGGTCTCGGGGTCATAGGCCCGCGCCCGGAAGTGGATCAGCCCGCTCTCGGCGTCATGTTCACGCCCGGTGAACCCGTACGGCTGTTCCAGCGTGCCCGTCTCGGTCCGTCCGCCGAAGCTGTCGTAATCGTAGTCCGCCGCGACCGCGCCGGTAGACAGCGTCACCGCCGAGAGGATCGAGCCCAGCCGGTTGGCGAAGAGGCCCACCGCCGAACCGGTGCCGGGCGCGGTGGTGCCCGCGTAACCCTCGAACTCCAGGGGTTCGTCCACCGTCGGCCCGAAGAGCCAGCGGCGGATCAGCGACCCCGCCCTGAAGTCCAGCGCCCGGTCGTTCGACGTCGTCCGCGCGGGCGACCACGGGTCGTAGACCGTGGCTTCCGTGACCCCATCCACGGTCTTCGCGATCCGCCGGTCGAGCGCGTCGTAGGCGTAGTTCGCCGTGGTTGTCGCGGAACTGTAACCTACCAGCCGGTTCTGGCTGTCATAGGCATAGCTCTCCACCGCGCCGTCCGCTTTCGAGGTCCGGCTGATCCGGTTGCCCTTCGCGTCGTAGGCATAGGAATACCCCTCGTCCTCCAGGAGCTGGTTGTGCCCGTTCGAGCTGTACATCGCCGAGAGGTGCGACGCCGTCCGGTTGCCCTCGCCGTCATAGGCATAGTCCTCGACCGGAACCGGCACACCACCCTGCGCCACCGGAACCCCCTCAGCCACCTGCACGAGGCGGTTGAGCGCGTCGTAGGAGATCGCCCGCGACTTCGCCGGATCGAGATTGTCGAGGATCGCGGTCAGCTGCCCGTCGGGATCGTAGGCATAGGTGAGATCGGTGAGCGTCACCCCCGACTGCGCATGGGACAGCGCGGTCAGAAGGCCGTTCGTATAGCCCCAGCTCGACGCCCGGCCCGAGGTCGAGGTCAGCGAGACCCGCCGCCGTTATGTCATTCGTCAGTCAAGAAATTTAAGTGGACACATTATTCCACACGCAAGAAACATTTCAAATGATCAAATACAAAACTATCCTCACCGAGGATCTCACCCCTTGTTTCTTCGACCGTCATGCCATCGATAATGAGTTTCGAGATTTTCAGCGCTCTTGCCTGTCGTTTTTTTACAACCAAGTTTTGAACCCAATCATTTTCATATTTATGATCGGCTTTCAGATATCTTTCCATAAGGATTTCGCCATCTGCCTCGGTCTCAACCGCATTCTCGGACAAGAACAACTTGAAGATAGAATCAAAAGCATTACGCCCCCGCCTAACGACAAGGCCGATTGCGGTCGCTCGAACTAACAAGTCGAAATCAGAAAACGACTTCAATACAACACTCGAGTAGTTAATCTTCCACAACTTTGTGGAAGCTAGCCAGTAAACAAACAAAAAGCGCCCTTCACTCCCATTTTCTTGAGCGAAATCGAATATTACATGCTCTATGCCGAGCGCCTTCTCTGACAGTTCCCAAACAGATGATCTAGCTCGCGCATACTCGGTTCGACTGTCACCGCGCAATCCTTTCTGAATGTCCAAAAGGGACACTGCAGTTGGCTGACTTTCGTTGTCGTTTGGGGTCGAACTCATACGCTACTCGCGTTTACGATCGGGCGAATTTTGATTATCAGCAATCTCCACGTCCCTGGTTTTTGTATCGCCCCTCAAGATCATTCAACAGAGATCTTTCCTTCTTAATCCTAGCATCATGCCGGTAGTATTGGTCGTCTTTGCCATACCTTAGCTCAAAGTACCTCTGCTCGGATTCGCGCTGACGAATGCTATTCATTACAATACCGATAGCTCTGACAATCTCGGTGGGTCCTGCGGTGCCGGGAACATCAAAGTCAGAATTCTTCAACTTTCCGAGATCGTCAACCTCGAGGTCCAACGGGCTACCGTCACTCGAAGAGCAGTCATTCTCTTTGTCATTATCATCAGAGGATTGGCTGAATACAATATCCATTCGCGATATTGCTGCCGCTACGCGTGATGCAAGCTGGATCATACCGGCGGCGACCTCTCCCGAAGCAATGACCGCGTTTCGTGCTGCAGCGCCTGCAATCGCAAAAAACTCGCCCAAGGAAGTTCCAAATCGGGGTCGCAATGGAGCGGCTTCGGTCGTCAATCCAGTTGGATCAGAATTTGAAAAAGTATCTTGCCCAACATAGCTGTAGACATTCTCGTATCCACCTCTGAACCCAATCGGATCGCTCTGCACAAACACCCCCGCCGCAGGGTCGTATGCCCTCGCCCGGTAGTAGTAGAGGCCGCTCTCGGCGTCGTATTCGCGGCCCGTGTAGCCGTAGGGTTGGCTGAGGGTCCCGGCCGTCTGGGTCAGTTGTCCGTAGCCGTCATACTCATACCCGGCCACCACCTGCCCGGTCGCCGGTTCCGTCACCCAGATCACCGAACCCTGACGGTCAGCGTAAAGCGCGTGTTCGGTGCCGGAGCCGACGCCCGACGACACAGTGTATTCCTCGAACCCCACCGGCTCATCCACCGTGTCGGAATGCATCCAGCGGCGGGTGAGGATGCCGTCCCGGTACTCCAGCGCGATGTCGTCATGGGCGAGCGGGTTCTCGGGCGAGAGATCATAGACATAGGCCGTCAGGATAGCGGCGGATCGTCTGGCCATAGCCGTCGGGGAAGCCTTCCTACATGAAGTTTCTTGAACTTTTCCGCCTTGATCAGTGCTGCAAGCTCGTCACCGACCAAGATCATCGGATGCGAATGGGGTCCGCTGATGAATTCCTGACTCGAGCGCACCATTTCCATCGGCCCGATCTCTCGTTCGCCCTCCAGAGGCTTGGCCAGCCAGGATTTGCCCAGGAAGCTCGTCGGACGCAGGCACGAGGTGCAGGTTGGCCCCACGCGAATCTCGCACAGACTGAAATCGAGCATGATCTCTTCCTGCGGCCGCATGAAGAAATGCCCGTTACTCAGCGGTCGGTAGGCGACATTCTGGACATCGCGCCTGTCGAGCAGCGCCTTGAAGCGCGGAGAAATAACATCAATCCAGTCGACGGTCTGATCATAATGAGCGTTCTATCATCCTAACGCAGAGCTGACGGTCCCCAGCCCTTTAAAAAAGGCTTGCGGCAAGTGCTACAATATCTTCTTCCTGTTCGCTGCCGAACGCAGCTTTCTGAACAACTCGCATGGTAGAAATGAGTATGGATTTTTGCTCCAACGTAGCTATCTCTCGGTATTCTGATCGGTTCGGCGCGTCCGTCAGCAAAAACATAACCGTTCCGTAAATATTAACAACTGATTCAAATCGTTTGAACCGCACAATCAGGCACAAAATGTTCGCGAGAAAAAACAGGATTTCGCTCGGCTTCATTGCGTACAGGATATCTGCTTCAACCAAAACCGTTTCAAGCGATATCGATTCCTCTTCTGGAGTGGTTAGCCAAATAGGCAAATCGACGTGAGAAGCACCCTTCTCAAAGCTCGACATTGCGACGTTAAGTGACTCCAGCACCCGAGAGGAACAGGAATCAGATTCTACGGGTATCCGAGGCATATGTCCCTCGCTCGCGCTGCGTCTCTGGCTGCCGTTCGGTGATTCAGGTTTCCTCCTTCAAAGCAGATATTGTTCATAAAGCTTCTCCAGAAGTACAGTTGAGAAGCTGTACTCGTTCGCATGAGTCTTTCGAATGGTGCCGTTTGTCCGTTACAGGAGTGCGGCATCTTTTTTAGCCTGTCAACTTCGTCCTGAATTTTCCGCTGAAAGTCTTCATCACAATTCCCCGGTGGTTCTTTTTCCGGCGTGCCCTCACCGGGAATTGTCGCGGGCAGATTGTTTTGAAGATCAACGGCGCGAAGTACGGCGAGAATGTTACGCACCACATTGGTTAGTCCTGCGTACACCTCTCCAGTCGCTATCCCGCCAGCGGTCGCCCCGTATCCTGTAACGGCGAGTTCGTCGGCTGTTGCCGTTGCGAGGCCGGTCGGGTCTGAGAGATTTAGAGGGTCCTGGGAGAAGGCTCCATGGATGTTGAATGTGTCTGATGCAAACTCGATCGGATCGCTCTGCACGAACACCCCCGCCGCCGGGTCATAGGCCCGGGCGCGGTAGTGGTAGAGGCCGCTCTCGGCGTCGTACTCGCGGCCGGTGTAGCCGTAGGGCTGGCTCAGTGACCCGACTGTCTGCGTGATCTGCCCATAGCCGTCGTACTCATATCCCGCCACCACCGAACCCGTCGCCGGTTCCGTCACCCAGATCACCGAGCCCTGACGGTCGGCGTAGAGCGCGTGTTCGGTGCCGGAGCCCACGCCCGACGAGGCCGTATACTCCTCGAAGCCCACCGGCTCATCCACCGTGTCGGAATGCATCCAGCGGCGGGTGAGAATGCCGCCCTCGTACTCCATGACGATGTCGTCATGGGCGAGCGGATCCTCCGGCGACAGGTCATAGACATAGGCCGTGACCTCGGCGCCTGCCGCCAAGGTGCGCGTCGAACACGGCGGGTGCGAGGTCACGACGTGAGCGTTTTCCGGAACGCTTCGGGCAGGCTGTCGAGGGGGAAGGCGGCCTCGGGCAGCATAAAATGGTCTCTGAACCAGCGCGCCCCAAGCACCTTGAACTGACCGTCCTCGACAACTATCGTCCGCCGTTCGTACGCCCCGTTGAACGCCTGTTCCGGCACATCCCAGATGACCCGTTCAAATAGCTCCTGTCCCCGATGGGTGACCTTCACCCTCAATATTGTCCGGGTCGCGCTGACTGAACCGTGAATCCGAGCCTTGGCTTTTGATCCGACTATCTTTTGTTCTCCGAGCACCCCTTCGACCGCATAGTTGTTGTGCCGGAACAGCGCGATCGACTTGCGGACAAAGTCAGCAGGAAAATCGGTCGTGCGCTCCAGTTGGTCCGCGCCCCATTCCCAGCAGTCAATCGAAAATTCCCCCCGTACTTTCGCATCATAGGGCATGTCCAACAACTTCACCGGATCATACTCTCGGTCAACAAATAGAAAGCCGCGCTCAAAAAAAGGTTCTGGCCTTGCCTGTCTGGTAAGTTGAACGAGTACTTCACACGCGGGCGGATCCGACATTTGCAACTTGAGCGCGCGCAGGCCATAGGCGAAGTGAATCTGAAGCATGTTCATGCTCGATACAACACCCGAAATTGCGCCGAAGTAATTCGGGGCGATGCGCCCGGGCGGCAGCGGCGGCGGCGTCCAGTTGGGGTCCGGCGTTATGCCCTCTGGGCTATAGTCGAGTTTCAGCGCTTTCAAGGTCTTTGGCTTCATCTGTCACTTCAAAATGGGCAAACATTTCTACCCGGTTTCGGGGACTTGTGAATACTAGGATCGAGTGCCCCTGGACCAAACATGGTTGCCACCATGTTCACCATAGCTTGCTCAAGCACAAGCGCGAGTGCACGGGAATACACGCCGTCGGGTGTCTTTAGGACTACCGTATGACTGTATGTGCTTTTCCCACCGGGCAACGTACGAATCTGTGCCATTGCCCGATAAGAATGGAACCCATCGGGCGTGAGGCGCTTGTTGTTGGCGATGCCAACCTTGACTGGAACGCCATCGGACATCTTGTAGATCATATAGACATGTTGTCCTGTCTGGTTGGACTTTGCGTTGCAGTGATTGCTGCCGCTTCCGTCTGGCGGCGCGATACCCGATACTTCAATAGGACCAGACATAAAGCCCAAGGCCCAGTTGCTATTGAGCGCCTCAAAAATCCTCCCCGTTAGCCCGATGGCCTGCTCGGAAATTGTCGTTGTAGCAGCACCAAGCATCTGTTTGCTCAGATTGTTGGCAGTGCGGTACTCCATGAAACTCGTCAGCCCGCCCGGGTCTGTGGCATTGACCGGGTTGCCGGCTGTGTAGCTGTAGAGGTTGGCTTGCCGGCTCGCGAAACCGATGGGGTCTTCTTGCAGGAACACACCTGTCCTGGGGTCGTAAGCCCGCGCCCGCAGGTGGATCAGCCCGCTCTCGGCGTCGTGCTCGCGGCCTGTGTAACCATAGGGCTGTTCCAGCGTACCAACTTGGGTCCGCGTGCCATAGGCGTCGTAGTCGTAATCCACCGCCACCACACCGGTGTACACCGCCACTGCCGTGACGATGGACCCCAGCCGGTTGGCGAAGAGCTCGGTCACTGAGCCCGAACCCGCCGCGGTTGCCCCGGAATACTCCTCAAAGGCCAGCGGCTCGTCGGTTTGCGGCC
>JAGRDO010000160.1 GCA_020447005.1 Paracoccaceae bacterium | reverse complement strand
GTGGTGAAGATGATGTTGCAGCCGCCAAGCGCCATCTGGGTCAGCCCGCGCTCGGCATCCGCGCCTTCGGGGACGGATTCCTGCCACAGGAATTCGACCTTGTCGCCGAAATGCTCTTGCGCCTTGGTCACCGCGGTGTGGTGGGCCTGGGTCCAGCCGCCATCGCCGATCGTGCCGACATAGACGAAGCAGGCCTTCACGTGGTCCATGCCGGCAGCAAAGGCACCGCCGGACAGGGTAAGGCCAAGGCCGAACGCGGCCGAAGCGAGCAGATGTCTTCTTTTCATTGTCGTCTCCCGTTGGGTGGGGCTTCGCGCCCCGTGGAATTGGCCTCAGCTAGAGGCGTGGAAATTCTGGCCAAGGCTTGCCGGCGCGCTGAGCGATGCCTTGCCCCGGCCAGAGGACATGATGACCAGCACAAGGATGGTTATCAGATAGGGCGCCATCGACAAGTACTCGACCGGGATGGCCGAGCCTGCGGCCTGCAAATTGAGCTGCAAAACGGTGATGCCGCCAAAGAGATAGGCCCCGATCAGCACGCGCCACGGCCGCCAGCTGGCGAAGACCACGATGGCGAGCGCGATCCAGCCCGCGCCCGAGGTGATTCCGTCGACCCATTGGGGCACGCGGACAAGGCTGATATAGGCGCCGCCCATGCCGGCCATTGCCCCGCCGAACGTGATGCATCCAAGGCGGATGCGGTTGACCTTGTAGCCGAGCGAATGCGCGGCGTCGTGGTTTTCGCCGACGGCGCGGATGATCAGGCCAAGGCGGGTGGATTTCAGCACCCACCAGATCAGCGCGACCATGAAGATCGAGAAATACACGACCCAGTCATGGCTGAAGAGCACACGCCCGAAAAAGGGGATGTCGGCGAGGGGGCCGAAGGGGACAGCGCCGGTATGGGGCGGCTTGATGCCGTTATAGCCCTGACCGGTCAGCGATGAGAGGCCGAGCCCGAAGAGTGTCAGCGCAAGCCCCGTGGCCACCTGATTGGTCAAGAGGAACTGGGTCAGGAAGGCGAAGATCAGGCTGAGCGCCGCCCCCGCCGCCGCCCCGCCGACAAACCCGAGGACCGGGCTGCCGGTCGATACGGCGGTGATGAAGCCCGCGATGGCGCCGACGATCATCATCCCCTCGACCCCGAGGTTCAGGACGCCCGCCTTTTCGACGACGAGTTCGCCGAGGGCCGCCAGCATGATCGGCACCGCCGCCACCATGAGCGAGGCAATGAGTACGGCGGGATTGATCGATCCGAAATCCATCATCATGCCCCCTTCACAAGACGAATGCGGTAATTGCCCAGGACATCGACGCCAAGCAGGAAGAAAAGAAGCATCCCCTGAAAGACCTGGATCGCGGCGGATGGCAGGCCGAGATTGGTCGCCGCCATCTCGCCGCCGACATAGGTCAGCGCCATCAGAAGCCCGGCGAAGACGATGCCGATCGGATTGAGCCGGCCAAGGAAGGCGACGATGATCGCGGTGAAACCGTAGCCCGAGTTGAAGTCGATGGAGATCTGGCCTGCCGGACCCGTCACCTCGAAAAGCCCGGCCATGCCGGCCAGCGCACCGGAAACACCCATGCAGAAGACGACGAGCCGGGTAGGATTGACCCCGTGGAACCGCGCCGCGCGCGGGGCCTGCCCCGCCAGCTTGATCTGAAAGCCAAGGATATGGCGTTGCAGCAGGATATAGACCAGAACCGCCGTCACAAGGGCGGCGACCCCGCCCCAGTGCAGCCCGGACCCGGCGATCAGTTCGGGGTTCGATGCCGCCTTGTAGGACGAAAAGTTGCGGCTGCCCGGAAAGCCCGCGCCATCGGGGTTGCGCAGAAAGCCGGTCGCGGCCTTGGCAAGGATGGTTTCGGCGACATAGACCAGCATCAGCGAGACGAGGATTTCATTCGTATTGAACCGCGTCTTGAGAATGGCCGGGATCATCGCCCAGAGCCAGCCGCCAAACGCCCCCGCGATCACCATCGCCGGAAAGATCAGCCGGCTTTCGGTCGGATAGGCGGCAAGCCCCACCGAGGCGCCGATGACCGCGCCCATGATGTACTGGCCCTCGGCGCCGATGTTCCAGATCCCCGCCCGGAACCCCAGTGCGAGGCCGATGGCGATCAGGATCAATGGCCCCGCCTTCACCAGCAACTGGCCGCGCAGGTAGAAGGCGAATTCGCCAAAGAGCGGATCCCAGAAGATCGTCTTGATCACGGCGAAGGGATCCTTGCCGAGCATGGCAAAGAGGATGCCGCCGACGACCATGGTCAGCAGGACGGCGACGACCGGCGTGCCGTATTGCCAGAACTGCGAGGGGTTCGGGCGTTTCTCAAGCCTCAGCATGATGTGCGACCTCCATTCCGTGGGCGCCGCCCATCATCAGCCCGATCTCGTCGATCGTCAGGCCCTTGACCGGGCGCGGCTTGGACAGCCGGCCCTCGTTCAAAACCGCGAACATGTCCGCGATCTCCAGCAACTCGTCCAGATCCTGGCTGATCACGACGACGCCCGCGCCTTCGGCCGCCCGGTTCAGGATCGCCTGACGGATCGCGGCGGCGGCGGCGGCATCGACGCCCCATGTGGGCTGGTTGATGACGATCACCTCCGGGGTCTGGTCAAGCTCGCGCCCGATCAGGAATTTTTGCAGATTGCCGCCCGACAGCGCGCGCGCGGCAACATGGTTGCCCGGCGTGCGCACGTCATAGGTGGCGATCACCTCATCAGCGAAGGCGCGCGTCGCCGGCCAGTCGATAAAGCCGTTACGCGACAGGTTCCGCCGGATCGCGCCGGTCAGGAATGCGTTTTCCACCAATGACATATCCGGGGCGGCGGCATGGCCATAGCGGTCTTCGGGCGCCGCGACCAGCCCGGCCCTGCGCCGTTCGGCGGGGCCGAAGTCACCCGCCGCGCGACCGTTGATGCGAACCTTGTCGGGGGCGGTCTTCAATTCACCCGAAAGTGCCAGCAGCAATTCGTCCTGCCCGTTGCCGGCCACCCCGGCAATCCCCAGAACCTCGCCCCGCGCGACGGTGAAGCTGACATCCTTCAGCGAGGTGCCGAAGGGGATGGGCGAGGCAACCGAGACTTCGGTAACACCCAGCATGACATCGCCCTTTGCGGTGGCCTTGCGTTCGGGCGGGGTCAGCGTGGCGCCGACCATCATTTCGGCCAGTTCGCGCGCGGTCGATTGCCTTGGATCGGCGCTTCCCACCACCTTGCCGCGCCGAAGGATCGTGGCGGCATCGCAAAGCGTGCGGATTTCTTCGAGCTTGTGCGAGATGTAAAGGATCGCGGTGCCTTCGGCCGAGAGCTGGCGGAGCGTCTTGAACAGGATCTCGACCTCTTGCGGGGTCAGGACGCTTGTCGGCTCATCCATGATCAGAAGCTTGGGGTCCTGCAACAGGCAGCGAATGATCTCGACCCGCTGGCGTTCGCCCGCCGACAGATCGCCGACCATGCGCGACGGATCGAGCGGCAGCCCGTATTCCTCCGAGACGGCCCGGATACGGGCGGCAAGCTCGCGCATCGGGGGCGGGTTCTCCATGCCAAGGGCCACGTTTTCCGCCACGTTCAGCGCCTCGAAAAGCGAAAAGTGCTGAAACACCATCGCCACGCCCATTTCGCGCGCGACACTTGGGGCGGATGGCGCGAAGGCCTTGCCGCGCAGGCTCATCCGGCCTTCGTCAGGCTTCACGAGGCCGTAGATCATCTTGACCAGCGTCGACTTGCCGGCGCCATTCTCGCCCAGAAGCGCGTGGACCTCGCCCACACCGATCTTGAACGATACGTCTTCGTTCGCCTTGACGCCGGGATAGGATTTGCTGATCCCCGCGACGTCCAGAAGTATGTCCCTTGTCATCCCGCGCGCTCCTTTTCAATCTGGCCTGCGGTTCTGTCGGTTAGAAGCCCGGCGGCGACGCCGATGGCGATGGCCTGCGGATGCTTGCCAAGCGCGGGATCGCCGATCGGGCAACGGATGCGGGCGATCTGCGCCTCGCCATGCCCAAGGGCGGACAGGCGCGAGCGGAACCGCGCCCATTTGGTTTCCGATCCGATCAGCCCCGCGCTGCGGAAATTATGCCCGAGCAGACGGTGGCAGATCTCCAGATCCAGCGCATGGGAATAGGTCAGGATCAGATGCTCGGCCCCGCCCGGTGCGGCGGGCACGAGATCGGCGGGATTGGCCGCAAGGCGCTGCTCGACCCCGTCCGGGATCGCGGGGAAACGCCCGGCGCCGGTGTCGATCCATGTAAGCCCGAAGTCGGGCAGGGGATGCAGCACCTCGATCAGCGCCCGCCCGACATGGCCGGCCCCCCAGATCCAGAGCGCCCGGCGCGGCCGGGCAACCGGCTCGATCATCCATCCCTGAAGCGCCTCGGGCGCAAGCGCGCGCGTCCCGTTGCGGGCCGCGCGCAGCCGGTTGGCGACCTTCAGCGGCATCGCGCCGGCCGAAGTGCCCGGCATCGGACGAACCACCACATCGCCAGGCTCGCCCAGCCGCGCGCTGTCCCAGATCTCGGTCAGAAGCATGACCGCGCCGCCGCAGCATTGGCCGATATTCGGGCCAAGCGGCACCTTGTCCAGCCGGTCTCCACCGCAAAGCGCCGCGCGCGCGCGAGCCACGGCCTCATATTCCAGGGCGCCGCCCCCGATGGTGCCCGACTGTCCGCCCGGCCAGACCAGCATCGCCGCGCCCACCTCGCGCGGGGTGGACCCGGCGCGGCTGGCGATGACGACACGCGCAACCCGGCCTTCGCGCGCCACCGCGCGGGCCAGCCCTTCGCGGTCAAAGCTCATTGCCCGGCTCCGCGCGCGCGCTTCACCGCCGCCAGGATCGCCTCGGCCGTGGCGGGCGCCTGCAGATCGGGGTAGTTCGGCCCGCAAGAGGCGCAGGCCGCGTCCAGCGCGGAAAAGACCGAAATCCCGTGCATGAAGGGCGGCTCTCCCACCGCCTTCGACCGATAGATCGTCTCCTCGCGGTTCGCCCCGTCCCAGAGATCGACGTTGAAGATGCGCGGCCGGTCCGAACAGGCCGGGATCTTGTAGGTCGAGGGCGCATGGGTGCGAAGCCGCCCCTTGCCATCCCAGACCAGTTCCTCGGTCGTCAGCCAGCCCGCGCCCTGCACATAGGCGCCTTCGACCTGCCCGATATCGATTGCGGGGTTCAGACTGGCCCCCGCATCATGCAGGATATCGGTGCGCAGGATGCGGTTCTCGCCGGTCAGCGTGTCGATCACCACCTCAGAGACCGATGCCCCGTAGGAGAAATAGAAGAACGGCCGGCCGCGCCCGGCCTTGCGGTCCCATGTGATCTTGGGCGTCGCGTAAAATCCTGTGGCCGACAGGCTGACACGGCCTGCATAACACCGCCCGGCGGCTTCGGCGAAACTGATCTCGTCGCCGCCGATCTTCACCTTGCCCCCTTCAAAGCGAACCTCGGCGGGGTCGCTTTGATAGTCGCGCGCAAGAAAGTCCGCCATCCGTCCGCGGATCGTGTCGCAGGCGGCCTTCACCGCCATGCCGTTGAGGTCCGACCCGGAGGACGCCGCGGTGGCCGAGGTGTTGGGCACCTTGGCGGTATCGGTCGCGGTGATCGCGACGGACCCGACATCCACACCAAATCCCGCCGCCGCCACCTGGCTGACCTTGCGGAAAAGACCCTGACCCATTTCGGTGCCGCCGTGGTTCAGATGGATCGAGCCGTCCGAATAGACATGGACCAGCGCGCCGGCCTGATTGAGATGCGTCAGGGTGAAGGAAATTCCGAACTTCACCGGCGTCAGCGAAATGCCCTTTTTCAGGATGTCGTTCTTCGCGTTCCACGCCGCGACCGCCGCCTTGCGGCGCGCATATTCGGCCGACCCTTCCAGCCGCGCCACCAGCGCGTTCAGGATGAAATCCTCGACCTCCATGTGATAGGGCGTCGTCTGCTTCTTCATTGCCGAAATACCCCCGCCGGAGGCATCCGGCATGTCGGCATAGAAATTCGCCTTGCGCACCGCGACGGGGTCGAGGCCCAGCTCATGCGCGATATGGTCCATCGCGCGTTCGATCCCCAGCATGCCCTGCGGTCCGCCAAAGCCGCGATAGGCGGTGGCCGACTGGGTATTGGTCTTCAGCCGGTGGCTTTCGATGCGGACATGTTCAAGATTGTAGGCATTGTCGGAATGCAGCATGGCACGGTCGGCAACCGGCAAGGACAGGTCCTGCGCCCAGCCGCAGCGCGCAAGCTGCAGGAACTCGATCCCCAGAATGCGGCCGCGTTCATCCACGCCCGCGCGGTATTCGATGCGGAAATCGTGCCGCTTTCCGGTGATCATCATGTCGTCGTCGCGGTCATAGCGCATCTTGGCCGGGCGCCCCAGAAGCCGCGCGACCAGCGCACAGGACACGGCCAGCGCATTGCCCTGGCTTTCCTTGCCNNTGCCGCCGAAGCCGCCGCCCATGCGGCGGCATTCGACCCGAACCGCATTCATCGGCAATCCGATCGCCTCGGCCACCTTGTGCTGGATCTCGGTCGGGTGCTGGGTCGAGGACTGGACGATCACGCCGCCCTCGGCGGGCAGGGCAAGCGCCGCCTGTCCTTCCAGATAGAAATGTTCCTGCGCGCCCATGTCGAAGCGGCCCTCGACGATGCGCGGGGCGGCCGCGATGGCCTGGGCGGCGTCGCCCTTGGTCCAGATCACCGGACCGGATTCGAACCGGCTTCCGGCCGCAAGGGCGTCGTCGACGGTCAGAAGGGCCGGGCGTTCGGCGTAGCTGATCTTGCCCTTGCGCGCGGCCTTGCGCGCGGCAAGGTGGCTTTCGGCGATCACAAGGAAGACCGGCTGGCCGACATAATGCACCGTGCCCGCCGCAAGAAGCGGCTCATCGTGGATCGAGGGCGAGACGTCATTGGCAAAAGGCAGGTCATCCGCCGTCCAGACGGCAATGACACCCTTGCTGGCACGCACCTCGGACAGATCCATCGCGGTAATCTCGCCATGCGCCACGGTCGAAAGGCCGAAGGCCAGATGCGCCGCATTGGCGGGCAGCGCGACGTCGTCGATATACCGCGCGGCCCCTGTCACATGCAGATGGCCGGAATCGTGCGTGATCGGTTTCGCGACGCTCATGCCCGCACCTCCAGCACCGATTCCGGTAGACCGGTGCGTTCGTGGAAATAGCGCAAAAGCATGTTCTGCGCCGCGTTAAGCCGGTAGCCCGCCGAGGCGCGCATGTCGCTGAGCGGTGTGAAATCATCCGCAAAGGCGGGCAGGGCCGCGGTAACGGTTTCAAGGCTGAAGGGCTTGCCGGTCAGCGCCGCCTCGACCGCCCGCGCCCGTTTCGGGGTGCCCGCCATGCCGCCAAACGCAATTATGGCGCTTTCAATAACCGAACCATTCAACCCAAGATTGAACGCGCCGCACACGGCGGAAATGTCCTGATCGAACCTTTTGGAGAGTTTGTAGCAGGCAAGACCGGCGGCTTGCGAGGGGATGGTGATCGCCTCGACGAACTCACCCTTGGCACGATCCTGCTTGCCATAATCGATGAAGAAATCCTCGAGCGCGATGTCGCGCCTTTCGTCGCCCTTGCGCAGATGCAGCCGCGCGCCCATCGCGATCAGCGCGGGCGGCGCATCGCCGATGGGCGAGCCGTTGGCGATATTGCCGCCGATGGTCGCGGCGCCGCGCACCTGTTCGGACGCGAAGCGGCGCAGCAGTTCGGCGAAGGCCGGATGGGGGCCTTGCATGGCCTTGCGCAGGGCGGCGATGGTCACACCCGCGCCGATGCGCCAGCCGCCGCCGGTCTTTTCGATCCTCTGCAGATCGGTGCAGGCATGCAGGAACGCCACCTTTGGCAGGTCGCGCAATTGCTTGGTAACCCAGAGCCCGACATCGGTCGCCCCGGCTACAAGGGTTGCGTCGGGATTGGCGAGATACCATGCGGCCAGTTCATCGGATGATCCGGGCGCAAGGGGTGCGGCGCCTTTCGACGCAGGCGCCCCGTCCTGCACCCATGCCGGAACGGGCGCCTTCGCGGCCGTCTCGGCCGCGCGGATGATGGGGGCATAGCCGGTGCAGCGGCAGAGATTTCCGGCGAGATAATCGTCGTGATCCGTCGCGCCGTTCTTCTGGGCCACGGCCATCGACATGACAAAGCCCGGCGTGCAGAAGCCGCACTG
>JAGRDO010000040.1:113715-114078 GCA_020447005.1 Paracoccaceae bacterium | reverse complement strand
ACATCCTCGGCGGCGTGATCTTCCGTGAACCGATCATCTGCCGCAACGTGCCGCGCCTCGTGCCGGGCTGGACCCAGCCCATCGTCGTCGGCCGCCACGCCTTCGGCGACCAGTACCGCGCGACGGACTTCCGCTTCCCCGGCAAGGGCAAGCTCACGATCAAGTTCGTGGGCGAGGATGGCGAGGTCATCGAGAAAGAGGTGTTCCAGGCCCCCGGCGCCGGCGTCACCATGGCGATGTACAACCTCGACCAGTCGATCATCGACTTCGCGCGCGCCTCGATGAACTACGGGCTGGTCAAGGGCTGGCCGGTCTATCTTTCAACCAAGAACACGATTCTCAAGGCCTATGACGGCCGCTTCA
>JAGRDO010000040.1:107911-113592 GCA_020447005.1 Paracoccaceae bacterium | reverse complement strand
TCTGGGCCTGCAAGAACTATGACGGTGACGTGCAGTCCGATACCGTGGCGCAGGGCTTCGGATCGCTCGGCCTGATGACGTCGGTGCTGCTGACACCCGACGGCAAGATCGTCGAGGCCGAGGCGGCACATGGCACGGTCACCCGCCATTTCCGCCAGCACCAGGCCGGAAAGGAAACCTCCACGAACTCGATCGCCTCGATCTATGCCTGGACCGGCGGGCTGAAGCACCGCGCGAAACTCGACAGCAACGCCGCGCTGGCGAAATTCGCGGATACGCTGGAAAAGGTTACCGTTCAGACTGTCGAGGACGGCCACATGACCAAGGACCTGGCGCTTCTTGTCGGGCCCGATCAGAAATGGCTGACGACCATGGGGTATCTCGAAAAGGTCGACGAGTATCTGAACAAGGCCCTCGCCTGATTTCGTTCCCTTCCGGGAACGACCCGCCGGGGAGGCGCTGCCTCCCCGGACCCCTCCGGGATATTTGCGGACAGAAAATGTGAATGTCGATTTTCTGTCCCGAAATATCCTCGGGGGTGAATTGTCCGGCACGGACAAGAGGGGGCAGAAGGCCCCTTTCTTGATCCGGCCCCTAGCCATTGCCGGGAATTTCCACTATCGGGGCGCCAGTTTCAGGAACTGGCGGATCTCATGGACCTTCGCAATATCGCGATCATCGCGCATGTCGACCACGGCAAGACCACGCTTGTCGATGAATTGCTCAAGCAATCCGGCACCTATCGGGAAAACCAGGCCACGACCGAGCGGGCGATGGACAGCAACGATATCGAGCGCGAGCGCGGGATCACCATTCTGGCCAAATGCACCTCGGTCGAGCATGGCGGGGTCCGGATCAATATCGTCGACACGCCCGGCCATGCCGATTTCGGCGGCGAGGTCGAGCGGATACTCAACATGGTCGATGGCGTGGTTCTGCTGGTCGATGCCGCGGAAGGCCCGATGCCGCAGACGAAGTTCGTCACCTCCAAGGCGCTGGCGCTGGGCCTGCGCCCCATTGTCGTGCTCAACAAGGTCGACAAGCCCGATGCCGAGCCCGACCGGGCGCTGAACGAGGTTTTCGATCTTTTTGCCAATCTTGGCGCCGATGACGATCAGCTTGATTTTCCGCATCTTTATGCCTCGGGCCGTTCGGGCTGGGCGGATGTCGAACTCGACGGGCCGCGCAAGAACCTTGATGCGCTCTTTGACCTGATCGTCCGCCACGTGCCCCAGCCGCGCCAGATCGCCGATGCGGCCAAGCCGTTCCGCATGCTGGCGACCACCCTGTCGGCCGACCCTTTCATCGGGCGTATCCTTACCGGGCGCGTCGAAAGCGGGACGCTGAAGGTGGGCGAGACGATCAAGGCGCTGTCGCGCAAGGGCGAGCGGATCGAGCAGTTCCGCGTGACCAAGATCCTTGCCTTCCGCGGCCTTTCGCAGCAGCCCATCGACGAGGCGGCGGCGGGCGATATCGTCACGCTTGCGGGGATGACCAAGGCCACCGTCGCCGACACGCTCTGCGATCTTTCCATCGACGTGCCCCTGCCCGCCCAGCCCATCGATCCGCCGACGATCTCGGTCACGTTCGGCATCAACGATTCGCCGCTGGCGGGCAAGGACGGCAACAAGGTGCAAAGCCGGGTCATCCGGGAAAGGCTGATGCGCGAGGCCGAGATGAACGTGGCGATCCGGATCGAGGACACCCCGGGGGGCGAGGCCTTTGTCGTCTCGGGGCGCGGCGAATTGCAGATGGGTGTCCTTATCGAGAACATGCGCCGCGAGGGGTTCGAGCTCAGCATCTCGCGCCCGCGCGTCATTTTCCGCGAGGAAGACGGTCAGCGGCTTGAGCCGATCGAAGAGGTCATCGTCGATGTCGATGACGAGTATTCCGGCACCGTCATCGAAAAGCTGACCGGCCAGCGCAAGGGTGATCTTGTCGAGATGAAGCCCGCCGGTGTCGGCAAGACCCGCATCGTCGCGCATGTGCCGTCACGCGGGCTGATCGGCTATCACGGCCAGTTCCTGACCGATACGCGGGGCACCGGGGTGCTGAACCGCATTTTCCACGGCTGGGCGCCGCACAAGGGCGCCATCGAGGGGCGGCGCGTCGGTGTCCTCATCTCGATCGAGAACGGGGTCAGCGTCGCCTATGCGCTCTGGAACCTCGAAGAGCGGGGCAAGCTTTTCATCGGCGCGCAGGAACAGATCTATGAGGGCATGATCATCGGGGAACACAGCCGCGACAACGATCTGGAAGTGAACCCGCTGAAGGGCAAGAAGCTGACCAATATCCGCGCCTCGGGCACGGATGAGGCGGTGCGCCTCACGCCCCCGGTGCGCATGAGCCTTGAAGAGGCCATCGCCTATGTCGAGGATGATGAGCTGGTGGAGGTCACGCCCAAGATCGTGCGGCTGAGAAAGCGCCATCTCGATCCGCATGAACGCAAGCGTCAGGCCAGGGCGGTCTGAGAAAGCGGGGGGGTACCGCGCCCCCCGCTTCTGTTCCGGCGCGATGCCTATTTGTCGATCGTCACCGTGTCGGCCTGATGCTTGGTGTTCAGCATCTGCCAGGCGACGGTCACCTTCTCGCCGATCTTCAGGCCCGGGTCCTTGAAGCCGACGGGCAGGGAATAGACCGTCCCATCCTCAAGGGTCAGGGTCATGGCCTTCAGATCAAAGGCCTTGATCACACCGGTGGTATTCGTATCGGCGGCATAGGCGCTGAATGAGGTCGCAAGCATTGCTGCGGCCACGGCCGGGAACAGGTACTTACGCATTTTGTACGTCCTTCTGATACCCGCATCATGCGGGCAATGACCGAGCGGTCAGAAGCGGCTGTCTTTGGGTGCATTCCGGGGAAGGCCAGCTTCCCGCTCATGTGCAGATTCTTAGACCCGCGCCGGCCGGCGATCAAATTACTTCGCTGCAATGGCGGCGACATCCGCCGGCAACCGTCCGGCAGCGGCGCAGATCGTGGGCACCGCGTTCGGCATCGCTGCCGGGGCGCCGGGCCCGGCACACTCCTGACAGGGCTATCATTTGCCCCGCACCGCGCTAAGCTCTCCGCAAGACGGGAAAAGGGAGAGGCGTCATGGGTATCCTCGCCATGCTGATCACCGGCGCCATCGCCGGCTGGCTCGCCGGGCAACTGGTGAAGGGCTACGGCTTCGGCCTCATCGGCAATATCGCCGTCGGGATCGTCGGCGCCTTCATCGCCGGGCTGATCCTGCCCCGCATCGGCTTTGTCATGGGCGGCGGCATGGGCGCCGCGATCCTCCACGCCACTCTGGGCGCGGTGATCCTGCTGTTCCTGATCCGGCTGGTGAAGCAGGGGTAGGCGGACTTCGCAGGCAGTGCGGCGTTTCATCATTCTGACAGAGATTATTGGCGCAACGTGATTTGTGTAACCCGCAATGCAGCAACGCCGTCACTCGGCGTTTCATCTATCTGTCAACTAATTTTGTTCTCCCAACCAATCCGGCGCTGGTCCGATCGGGAAAATCCAATCGTAACCGGTTCGCTCCTTTAGACGCCTGAGTATCTTCATCAGTCTTTCATGCATATGCGCATCGATAAACCTGATCAATTCCTCCCACTCATCTCTTCCACCAACATAAAAGCCAAAACGCATTTGCGGACTAATTCTAAAACCATCGCCATCGAAGACTACACCGATATCACTAGTTACACTCTCATGCGCGCTATTGTGCGCATATCTCTTGTTTCGTAGCTCGATGATCTCGTCGTGCACGGGTCTTAAATGTCTCGGTATACTACTCCTCGCAATCCCAGTTGCGCCCTCAGCGCCCGCAAAAAGACGACTATAAGTAACTATAAAGGCTGTTGTAAGAACTTCTTGTTCGAAAACTGCCTCTGTAGTCGCCTCGAATTTGCAGCTTCGTAGGCGATGATAAATGTAGCTAAGACTTGCGGTCGTGGGAATTGCATTGAGGAGTCGGATCATGCCTCGGATGTCTTTGTCCGCAATTCGAAGTACGTCCTCGCCTTGCTGCTTGCGGATCTGAACCGCCTCACGATATTCGCTTGGAAGGTGCTGGAAAAGCGCCTCAGGCACATAAACGAACTCGTCGTCTTCCGAGATTTTGTGTTGTTCTGGCAGCATAGTGGCGCCCTCGTTTTAGACTGAGAGTACGGGGACTTTCCCAAACTTTGGTTTGGAGCAGGGTTTGTTGGAGTAAGAAATGGCTCCCGAAATTCGAAGTGGCGCGAACAGCCCGGACAAACTGCGTACTTAGAATACGACCGACGATACGGCGTTCGGCCCATCCCTCACACCCCCGTATCGACCACCTCGACCGAATGGGTCACCTCGGCGGTCTTGGCCATCATGGCCGAGGCCGAGCAGTATTTCTCGGCCGAAAGCTGCACCGCGCGTTCGACCTTGTCGGGGTTGAGGCCCTTGCCCGAGACCACGAAATGCATGTGGATCCTGGTGAAGACCTTCGGCTCAGTCTCCGCCCGTTCGGCTGACATCTCGCAGACGCAGCCCGCCACCGGCTCGCGGCCCTTCTCAAGAATGTGGACCACGTCGTAGGAGGCGCAGCCCCCGGTGCCGATCAGCACCAGTTCCATCGGGCTTGGCCCCGGTTTCAGACTGTCGCCATGGGCATTGCCAAAGGCGATCGTATGCCCCGCCTCGACCGATCCGGTAAAGCTCCGGTCGCCGACCCATTTCACCTGCGCTTTCATCCCTGCCTCCGGCTATGTCCTGCCCGCATCTATGAAAGCAATGGCGGCGCGGGGCAACGGGTTTCGGATCGCTTGTGGAAAGGACAGGCGCCCATCCCGTGTAGCTACAGAAAAACTACACGGATCCGACAGCGTTGTGACGGCGAAAATACGGGGGCCGCTGTCAGTGCAGCCGGTATTCGCCCACCACATTGCGCCACTCGCCCGGCGAGATCAGCTTGCGGTGGCAAAAGCGCACCGAATGCAGCGGCCCCTCGATCTTTTCCTGCCAGAACTGGATGAAGCGGAAAAGCTCGGGGTAATCCGGGGCAAGATCGTATTCCTGCCAGATATAGCTGTTGAGAACATGCCGGTAATCCGGCATCCGATAGTAAAGTTCAGCCGTCGTGAGCCCGTAGCCCTTCAGCATCAGCTCCGTTTCGGCACCCGGTTCGCTTGCGCGCATGGCGGCCTCCGTCACAGCTTTCTTTCACCAGCCTCGCACTGGTCTGGGTAATGATAATGAAAACAAAGTGTTATCATTGTGTTGCTGGTGATAGACGAAAGCCGGCGCTGCGCCATTGCACCCCATGTATGGCATGGGGTATAGTCTTTCATAACAATATCTAGCCCGGCGCGCGGGCCAAGAATCTAAGGGCGAGCAGCAGTGAGCGATACCCCGGAAACCCCTGATAACGCTGAGGAAAAACCCCAGCGCCCCGTATATGCCGGTCCCACGGTCGATATCGCCGAGGAGATGAAGACCGCCTATCTCGATTACGCGATGAGCGTGATTGTCAGCCGGGCGATCCCGGACCTGCGCGACGGGCTGAAACCGGTGCACCGGCGCATCCTTTATGCGATGCACGAAACCGGCAACACGCATGACAAGTCCTACCGCAAATCGGCGCGTCCGGTCGGCGATGTCATGGGTAAGTACCACCCGCATGGCGATGCCGCGATCTATGACGCGCTGGTGCGGATGGCGCA
>JAGRDO010000040.1:57873-107877 GCA_020447005.1 Paracoccaceae bacterium | reverse complement strand
TCGGCTCCATGGACGGCGATAACGCCGCCGCGATGCGCTATACCGAAGTGCGCATGGACAAGCCGGCCGCCTCGCTTCTGGCCGACATCGAGAAAGAAACCGTTGATTTCCAAGACAATTATGACGGCAAGGACCGGGAGCCAACGGTCCTGCCCGCCCGTTTCCCGAACATGCTGGTCAATGGCGCGGGCGGCATCGCCGTGGGTATGGCCACCAATATCCCGCCGCACAATCTGGGCGAGGTGATCGACGGCACGCTGGCGCTGATCGACAATCCCGACCTTTCTGTGGAAGCGCTGATCGAGATCATTCCGGCGCCGGATTTTCCGACCGGTGGCATCATCCTTGGCCGATCCGGCGCGCGGAAAGCCTACCTGGAGGGGCGCGGATCGGTGATCATGCGCGCCAAGACCCGCGTGGAAGAGATCAGGAAAGACCGCTATGCCATTGTTCTGGATGAGATTCCCTATCAGGTGAACAAGGCCTCGATGATCGAGAAGATCGCCGAGATGGTGCGCGAAAAGAAGATCGAAGGCATCGCCCATGTTCAGGACGAAAGCGACCGGGTCGGTGTCCGGGTCGTCGTCGAACTGAAGCGCGATGCGACACCCGAGGTGGTGCTGAACCAGCTCTTCCGCTTCACGCCGATGCAGACATCCTTCGGCTGCAACATGCTGGCGCTGAACGGTGGCCGGCCGGAAACCCTGTCCTTGCGGGATTTTCTTACGCATTTCATAAGCTTCCGCGAAGAAGTTGTCGCGCGGCGCACGGCCTTTGAACTGCGCAAGGCGCGGGAACGCAGCCATATCCTCTGCGGGCTTGCGGTCGCTGTTTCGAATGTGGATGAGGTCGTCCAGACCATCCGGTCCTCGGCCGACCCGGCCGAGGCGCGCGAAAGGCTGATGACACGGCGGTGGCCGGCGGCCGAAATCGCCGATTTCATCCGGCTGATCGATGATCCGACCCACACCATCAACGGCGATGGCAGCTATAACCTGTCGGAAACCCAGGCGCGGGCCATCCTCGACCTGCGGCTGCAGCGTCTTACCGCGCTCGGCGTCAAGGAAGTGACCGACGAACTTCAGGATCTGGCTGCCAAGATCAAGGATTATCTCGATATTCTCAGATCGCGTGAACGCATCATGGCGATCATTGCCGATGAGCTGCGCGAAGTGAAAGCCGCCTTCGCCGTTCCCCGCCGGACCGAAATCATCGACTGGTCCGGTGACATGGACGACGAGGATCTGATCGAACGCGAGGATATGGTCGTCACCATCACCTCGGGCGGATATATCAAGCGCACCCCTCTGGCGGATTTCCGCAGCCAGCGGCGCGGTGGCAAGGGCCTGTCGTCTATGGCGACGAAGGAAGATGACGTGGTGACCACGCTCTTCGTGGCAAACACCCACACGCAGCTTCTGTTCTTCACCACGGACGGCATGGTCTACAAGCTGAAGACCTGGCGCCTGCCCCTTGGCGGCCGGACCGCCAAAGGCAAGGCAATCGTGAACATCCTGCCGATCCCGACAGGGGTTTCCATTGCCGCGATCATGCCTGTCGATGTGCCCGAGGAAGAATGGGACGATCTTCAGATCTTCTTTGCCACGTCGGAAGGCGATGTGCGAAGGAACGCGCTGTCCGATTTCACCAATGTGAAGTCGAACGGCAAGATTGCGATGAAGCTGCCTGAAGGCGTGGAACTGGTGAACGCGCGGATCAGCGATGAAAACGACGATGTGATGCTGATCACCGCGCTGGGTCGCGCGATCCGCTTCCCGACCACCGAGGTCCGGATCTTCAAGGGCCGCGATTCGACCGGCGTGCGCGGGATCCGGCTTGCCAAGGGCGATACCGTGGTTTCGATGTCGGTCATCCGCCACTTCGAGGCTGACCCCGCCGAAAGGGCCGCCTACCTGAAGCAGCGCCGCCTGATGGCCGGCGTGACCGAGGATGAACCGGCCGATGATGACGAAGAGACCGTGGCCGAGGGCCAGCTTTCGCCGGAACGCTACGCCGAGATGTCGGCCGCCGAAGACCTTATCCTGACCATCGCCGCGAAAGGGGCCGGCAAGATCTCCTCTAGCCACGATTACCCGGTGCGCGGGCGTGGCGGTCAGGGCGTCATGGCGATGGACAAGGCGATGCGCGGCGGAACCCTCGTCGCGTCCTTCCCGATCGGTGCGGATGATCAGATCATGCTGGCCACCTCGACGGGCCAGTCGATCCGCTGCCCTGTCGAGGGGATCAGCTTCCGCTCGCGCTCGGCCGGTGGCGTGAGAGTTTTCGATACCGGGGCCGGAGAGGAAGTGGTCTCGGTCGCCCGTATCGCCGAACAGGGCGATGATGAGGATGAAGCGGAAAGCTGACCTTCGCGATCAGGCGTGAATTCCCGCGAGAGAGGGGCGCCGGGCCTTGCCCCCATGCGGGGCCTTCCGCGCCGCGTTCGGTCCCGGCGAAGGCGCAGCCATGAAACAGCGAATGCGCCAAGCCTTCGCATGGGATCGTCGCGTCTTCCGCGATGATCCGCCAGCGGCCTTCCTTCGAGGGGTGCTTCAAATGCGGCGGATTGCTGCCACACCATCGGCGAAATCCTGATTAACAATTTATTCATGGTTTCAATGCGAATCTATCCGCGTAGACTCGGGGATAAGACAGAATACGGGGGGGTGGTCTGACTGGGTGTTTCGCGTTGCGAACAGATAGGAGGACACCATGAGCTTGACTGACCACGCCGGATCGGGCTTTGCCAAACCCTGGACCGGGATTGGAATTTTCATCGGTCAAATTGCAGACGCACTGAACCTGCGTCGCAGCAAGACGCAGGAAGCCGTAACACCAGAAGAACCGACGCAGCCTGACCGGCGCCAACGTGCCGACCGGAATTATCTTGCTGACATCGGAATGGAAGTCGGTTTCTAGTACTGGCCCACTTTGACCGGGGCGGGCTTTTCATTCGTTTTGCGATCCACTAAATCGCAAACATGCAGGACATACTTCACATCGTAGGCGGCGGCCTTGCGGGATCCGAGGCGGCATGGCAGGCAGCAAATGCCGGTGTTGATGTTGTCTTGCATGAAATGCGCCCCGTCGTCGGCACGTTTGCCCACAGGACCGGCGATCTTGCCGAAATGGTCTGTTCGAATTCGTTCCGTTCCGACGATGATGAGCAGAATGCCGTCGGCTTGCTACACTGGGAAATGCGCCGCGCCGGCGGTCTGATCATGGAAATGGCGGACCGTCACCGCCTGCCTGCCGGAGGGGCGCTGGCCGTCGACCGCGATCCATTCGCAGCCGGTGTCACCGCGCGGCTTCGCGGCCATCCGCGGATCCGGATCGAGAATGGCGAAATTGACCGCCTGCCACCGGACGGCCACTGGATCATCGCAACCGGCCCCCTTACGTCCGGAAAGCTCGCCGCCGCAATTCGCACCGAGACCGGCGCCGACGCGCTTGCCTTCTTCGACGCAATCGCACCGATCGTCTATGCCGACACCGTTGATATGTCGGTGGCCTGGATGCAATCGCGCTACGACAAGGGAGAAACCGAAGCGGAAAGAACCGCTTACATGAACTGCCCGATGACCCGCGCCCAGTACGAAGCCTTTATCGACGCGGTTCTGGCAGCGGAAAAGACCGAGTTTCATGAAGGCGAGACTGCCGGCTATTTCGATGGCTGCCTGCCGATTGAAGTCATGGCAGAGCGGGGGCGCGACACGTTGCGGTTCGGACCGATGAAGCCGGTCGGTCTGACCAATGCGCATCGTCCCGAAGACAAACCCTATGCCGTCGTCCAGCTGCGCCGCGACAATGCGCTTGGCACCCTTTTCAACATCGTCGGGTTCCAGACCAAGATGAAATACGGGGCACAGACGGATGTTTTCCGGCTGATACCCGGGCTTGAAAACGCGAGCTTTGCGCGTCTGGGCGGCATTCACCGCAATACGTTTATCAACTCGCCGACCCTGCTTGATGAGCAGATGCGCCTCAGATCCCGGCCCCACATCCGTTTCGCAGGTCAGATCACCGGCGTCGAGGGATATGTGGAAAGTTCGGCCATGGGCCTTCTTGCCGGGCGAATGGCCGCGGCAGAGATCCTTGGCCGCACGCTTGCCCCCCCGGCCCCGGAAACCGCGATGGGTGCACTCGTCACCCATATTACCGGCGGCGCCGAGGCAAAGACGTTCCAGCCGATGAACGTCAACTTCGGCCTGTTCCCCCCGATTGACGCAAAGGGGGGGCGCAAGGGCAGAAAGATCCGGTACAAGGCCTATACAGACCGGGCAAAAGCCGCGTTTTCACAATGGCTTGAAGGCCAAACCTGATGAGGACGCGCTTCGCGCCCTCGCCCACCGGTCCCCTGCATCTCGGCCATGCCTATTCGGCGATCCTTGCCCATGACATGGCGCGCGCCTGCGGGGGCGAATTCCTGCTGCGCATCGAGGATATCGACCAGGGCCGCGCCCGTCCCGAATGGGAAGATCTGATCAGCGAGGACCTCGCCTGGCTCGGCCTGACCTGGGATGGCCCCGTGCTGCGCCAGTCAGAGCGTTTGCCGGCTTATTCGGATGCGCTTGACCGGCTCTGGTCCGCGGGATTGCTTTTTCCCTGCGCCTGTTCGCGCCGCGACATCGCCGAAGCGGCAAGCGCCCCGCAGGAGGGCGCCCCAATCGGTCCGGACGGCATCATTTACCCCGGCACGTGCCGCCCGTCATTTCCGCGAAGCGGACCGCGCCCCCTCGATGCGAACCTGCGCCTCGACATGGCGCGCGCCGCCACGGATCCGGTGCGGTTTACCGAAACCGGCTGCCGTCTTGATGAGATCGCGGTTCCCCCGGAAGCGCTGATTTCGGGGACCGGCGACATCGTTCTGGCGCGGCGGGACATGGGCACGTCCTATCATCTGTCGGTGGTCGTGGACGATGCCGCGCAGGGGATTACCCATGTGACCCGTGGCGAAGATCTGTTCGAGGCGACGCCGATCCATGTCCTCCTGCAACGCCTTCTGGGCCTGCCCACCCCGGTCTATCATCACCACCGCCTGATCCGTGACGCGCGTGGCAAGCGCCTTGCAAAGCGGGACGACGCGAAAGCGATCCGGACATACCGTGAGGGCGGCGCCACGCCCGCCGACATTCGCCGAATGGTCGGTCTTGGCTGAAAGCGCCCGTGTTTCGGGCGGCATCGCGCATTTCCGTACCACCTGCCGAGAGCGTGGTTTCAGGAATCCGGCTCGCCCGGAATGGTTTCCGATCCCTCGACGACAGCCGTGAAAAAGCAACTCGGGCGATTGGTGTGGCAGGCCGGTCCGGTCTGGTCGACCAAGAGCAAAAGGCAATCGCGATCGCAGTCCAACCGCATTTCGACAAGTTTCTGGACGTGACCGGATGTCTCGCCCTTGACCCAGAAGGCCGAGCGCGACCGCGACCAATAGGTCACCCGCCCGCTTTGCAATGTGCGCGCGACCGCCTCGGCATTCATCCATGCCAGCATCAGCACATCCTTGGTGCGGTGTTCCTGGGCGATCACCGGTATCAGGCCGCGTTGATCATAGACGAGGGTCGCCGGATCAAAATCCATCTTCCCACCTTTGCAAGTTGTGGAGGTTACGCCTATTTAAGGGGGATAGACGGACGAGAAAAGCCCGGGCCCCGAGATGAGTGAAACCGACCTTATCAAGCTTTATTCGCAGCGCATACTGGCGCTCGCGGCCGACATTCCACATCCTGGACGTCTGGAAAACCCGACGGCCAGCGCCCGCAAGCGTTCGCCGCTTTGCGGATCGGTCGTGACCGTGGATGTGGTGACCCGGGACGGAAAAATCGTCGAATACGCCCAGGACGTGAAGGCCTGCGCCCTCGGACAGGCATCAGCGGCGCTGTCGGGGGCCGCGATGATCGGCAGGACGAGGTCCGAGGTCGTTCGCGCGCGCGATGAACTGTCGGCGATGCTCAGGGCGGATGGGGCCGTCCCGCAAGCACCGTTCGACGGGTTTGAGGTTCTGCTTCCCGCGCGCGATTACAAGAATCGCCACGCCTCGATCCTTCTGGCGCTGGAAGCCACCGCCGAGGCCATGGCCGAGGCGGAAGCCGCCGCCTGATCCAAAAAAAACGCCGCACTCCCCGAAGGGAGGCGGCGGAAGGAAGCGATTTCCGGGGGCCGGAGAAGGCCCTGGGGAAGGGCCGAGGACTGTGGGACAGGTGTCCGGACGGAAAACCGCGAGGCAGAAACAGGTCAGATCATGCCGGGCAGGTGAAGCCCGACAATCAGCATGGCGACAAGGGCGGCGAGGCCGGTGACATCCCCGACCAGCGTATGGCGGGCCCGAAGAAATACGGATTTCAGATCGGTTTTCATATCGGCGGCCTCCCTTGCGGTGTGTTGCCACTTTGTTCTCACATCGGCACCCGCCTGTAAAGAACTTTTTAAGAACTTGTGCGAACAAAGCTAAAACGTCAGCCAACACCGATCAACCTGATCGCGCGATCCTGCTCCATCAGCCACAGCAATATGCGCGCCGCCGCGCCACGCGGACCGCTCAGATCCGGGTCATCCTGCAACAGTTTGCGCGCGTCCGTCTGGGCGATGGCCATCAGGGCGGCCTGGCGTTCAAGGTCGGCGATACGGAACCGCGGAAGGCCCGACTGGGCGGTGCCGATCAGATCCCCTGCCCCGCGCATGGCAAGGTCTTCCTCGGCGATGCGAAACCCGTCTTCGGTTTCGCGCAGGATCTGAAGCCGCCGCTCCGCGCCATCGTTGAGCGGAGGGTTGTACATCAGAAGGCAGGTCGATTCCGCCGCGCCGCGCCCTACCCTTCCGCGCAGCTGATGCAGCTGCGCCAGACCGAAAATCTCGGCCCGTTCGATCACCATGATCGAGGCATTGGGAACGTTGACGCCCACCTCGATCACCGTGGTCGCCACCAGAACCTTTGTCTTTCCCGCGATGAAGGCCTTCATCGCGGCGTCTTTTTGCTGCGCGGGCATCTGCCCGTGGACAAGCCCGACCATGTCTTCGCCAAGGGCGGCGCGCAGGGTCCTGAAACGCTCTTCCGCCGCCGTCAGATCGACGAGTTCGCTTTCATCGACAAGCGGACAGACCCAATAGGCCTGCCGTCCCAGGGCGACGGCGTCGCGCAGATGGCCTGCAACCTCATCATAGCGCCCCGCTGAAATCAGGGCCGTTTTCACCGGCTGCCGCCCCGGGGGTTTTTCGTCCAGAACCGAGATATCCATATCGCCATATTGCGCGAGGCTGAGCGAGCGCGGGATCGGTGTGGCCGTCATCACCAGAACGTCGGCATGCCGCCCTTTCGCGCCAAGCTCCATCCGTTGGGCGACGCCGAAACGATGCTGTTCATCGATAATGGCCAGGCGCAGATCGCGAAATGCCACATCCTTCTGGAAGACGGCATGGGTGCCGACCAGAATATCGATGTCCCCAGCCGCAAGCGCCCCCAGCTTGGCAGCCCTTTCAGCGCCCTTGTCGCGGCCGGTCAGGATATCGAGCCTTATTCCCGCATCATCCGCGAGCGGACGCAATCCGTCGAAATGCTGGCGCGCCAGAATCTCGGTCGGTGCCATCATCACGCCCTGACCCCCGGCCTCAACCGCGATCAGAAGCGACATGAACGCGACCAGCGTCTTGCCCGAACCGACATCGCCCTGCAAAAGCCGGTTCATGCGCCTGTCGCTCGCCAGATCCCCGGCGATCTCGGCTATGGCGCGGGTCTGGGCGCCGGTGGGCCGATAGGGCAAGGCAGCCAGAACCCTGGCCTGCAACGTTCCGGTCCCCAGGCTGGCCCGCCCCTTTCCGCGCCTTGCCGACTGACGGGCAAGGGCCAGGGTCAACTGATGGGCGAAAAGCTCATCATAGGCCAATCGCCGCCGGGCGGGCGCTTCGGCGGCCACGTCGGCAAGGGATTCCGGCGCGTGGGCGGCGCGCAGGGCATCGGCCCAATCCCCCCAGCCTTCCCGGGTCTTCAGGGACGGGTCGATCCACTCGGCAAGATCGGGTGCCCGCAACAGCGCGGATCTTGTTGCCTTTTGCATGACTTTCTGGCTGACACCGGCGGTCAGTGGATAGACCGGTTCATATTGCGGAAGATCGGCGGCCTCTTCGGGCCGCAAGATGTGGTCCGGATGAACGATCTGGGCCAGGCCATCGAAAATCTCGACCTTGCCGGATACGATGCGCCGCTGGCCGGTCGGCAGTTGCCGTTGCAGCCAGTCGCCCTTCGCATGGAAAAAGACAAGCTGGAACTCGGTCTCGGCGTCGCGGACGAAGACCCGCGCAGGCCCGCCCTTGCGGCGCGGCGGCACATGGGCGCCGATCTCCACCTCGACGGTCACGGTTGCCGGCGCGGCAATTCCTTTGACGGTCGCGCGCAATCGACGGTCGACCATTGCATAAGGCAAGGTGAAAACCAGATCGCGCGGCCGTTCGACACCAAGCTGGGCAAGATGGCGCGCCGTCTTGGCGCCGACGCCATCGAGCGTTTCCAGCCCGGCAAAAAGCGGGAAGAGTGCGGGCGGCCTGCTCATGCGCCGATCAACCGAAGCCAGGCATCCTCGTCGATCATTTCGATACCAAGCGCTTCGGCCTGCTTTGCCTTGGACCCTGCCCCCGGACCGGCCACCACCAGATCCGTCTTGGCCGAAACCGAACCGGCGACCTTGGCGCCAAGCGCTTCGGCGCGGGCCTTGGCTTCGGCGCGCGTCATCTTTTCAAGCGTACCGGTGAACACCACCGTCTTGCCCGCGACGGGGCTTCCCTCGGTCATGGGGCGACGACTGTCCTCGACGTCAAGTTCCTCCGCCAGCCGCTCGATTGACGCGCGTTCGGCTGCCTGCGCGAAGGTGCCGACAAGGGACGCAGCCATCACCGCACCTACCCCGTCGATCGCCAGCAGGTCGTCCCATGCCGGACCCTCGCCGGCCCCGGCGCTGATCATCGCGTGGTGGAATGCGGTCCAGCTGCCATAATGGCGTGCCAGAAGATTGGCGGCGTTTTCGCCGACATGCCGGATGCCCAACGCGAAGATCACGCGGTTCAACGAAATCTTCCGCCTGTCCTCGATGGCCTGGAATAGATTTCCTGCCGAACGTTCGCCGAAACCATCGCGGTTTTTCAGCCGGCTCAGGTTCCGGGCGTCACGGCGGGCAAGCGTGAAAATATCGGCCGGTTCGCGGATGGGCAGCGTATCGTCGGCATAGAACATCTCGATCTGCCTTGGCCCAAGCCCTTCGATGTCGAACGCGCCGCGGCTTACGAAATGGTTGAGGCGCTCAATGGCGACCTCCGGCGGGATCTGGCCCTCGGCCAGGCGCCAGACCGATTCACCCTCGGGGCGAAGGCCGCGCAGTCCCAAACGCGCCAATTCGGTCGCGAAATCGAAGGCGCGCGCGTCCTCGGGCCGCTTTGACAGATCGACATCCGCGATCTTTGGAATGACATCCCCCGCGCGATAAACCTGCACCCAATCGCCCTCGCGGATGTCCTTGCCGCCGCGGATCGGGTTGCCCTTCGCATCGCGTCCGGCGATGTAATCCTCATTATGCAAGGTCGCGTTGGAGACAACGACGCCACCGACGGTGACCGGCGCAAGCCGGGCCACCGGTGAAAGCGCGCCGGTCCGGCCGACCTGGATTTCGATCTTTTCCAGCCGCGTCCAGGCCAGTTCGGCCGGAAACTTGTGGGCGATCGCCCAACGCGGTGTGGTCGAACGAAAGCCAAGCCTTTGCTGAAGCGCGAGGGAGTTGACCTTGTAGACCACCCCGTCGATGTCGTAGCCGAGCGTCGCGCGTTTCTGTTCGACCTCGGCATAGGCCGCAAGAAGCGCGACCGTCCCCTTGCATTCACGGGTCATCGGATTGGTTTGAAAGCCGAATGCCGCCAACCGGTCGAGCGCGCCGAACTGCGTGTCGGCAAGCGGCTCGGACATCTCACCCCAGGCATAGGCGAAAAAGTGCAAGGGGCGCGCCGCCGTTATTCCCGCGTCAAGCTGGCGAAGGGACCCCGCGGCGGCATTGCGCGGATTGGCAAAGGTCTTCAGGCCTTCCCTGGTCTGGCGCGCGTTCAGGTCCTGAAACTCATCGTGGCCCATATAGACTTCGCCGCGAACCTCCAGCACCGCCGGGGCACCGGGCAGGCTTTTCGGAATATCCCGGATCGTCCTTGCGTTCGCGGTGACGTTTTCGCCGGTCTCGCCATCGCCGCGCGTGGCGGCCTGAACCAGCACCCCTTCGACATAGCGCAAGGAAAGTGAAAGCCCGTCGATCTTCGGTTCGGCCGTGTAGGTCAGATCCTCGCCGGCATCGAGGTTGAGAAAGCGCCGGATGCGCGTATCGAACTCGTCAATCTCGCCGGCATCGAACGCATTTTCGAGGCTGAGCATCCTGACCCTGTGCGAAACCTTGTCAAAGGTCTCCGAAGGGGTCGCGCCGACCCTTTCGGTCGGGCTGTCGCTGCGCTTGAGGTCTGGGAAGCGCGTCTCTAATTCTGCAAGTCGGCGTTTCAGCGCGTCATAGGCGGCATCGGAAAGCACAGGTGCGTCTTCGCCGTGATAGGCGTGGTTCGCCTGCGTGACCTCAACCGTCAGCCGATCGATTTCGGCCTTGGCCGCCCCGGGATCGAGAGATGCGACCGGACTGTCAACGAAGGCCCCGCCGTTGTCTTTGGGGCTTTCCCGTTCGCCTGGCGCTGACATGGATTCCTCCGCGATATCCTCCCCGAAGTGTTAGGGCGCGTCATCGCAGAGGTCCAGTCTTCCGGTTTCAGATCCGCTGGCGGGAAATAGTGGTCACCCGGCCGGATGCCGTGATTGCCCCGGCCTCTCAGGCGCCCACGGCGAGCTTGGTGTTCATCCCGGCCGAGCTCGGTTCGCGCAGAACATAGCCCCGCCCCCAGACGGTTTCGATGTTGTTTTCACCGCCCGTCGCCTCGGACAGCTTCTTGCGAAGCTTGCAGATGAAGACATCGATGATTTTCAGCTCAGGCTCATCCATGCCGCCATAGAGGTGATTGAGGAACATCTCCTTGGTCAGGGTCGTGCCCTTGCGCAGGCTGAGAAGCTCCAGCATCTGATATTCCTTTCCGGTCAGGTGAACCGGGTCGCCATCGACATCGACGGTTTTCGCGTCGAGGTTGACGTTGATCCGTCCGGTCCTGATGATCGACTGGGCATGGCCCTTGGAACGGCGAATGATCGCGTGGATACGTGCGACCAGTTCTTCCCGGTGGAAGGGTTTGGTCATGTAATCATCCGCCCCGAAGCCGAATCCGCGCAGCTTGCTGTCGGTGTCATCCTCACCGGTAAGAATAAGGATCGGCGTGTCGATCTTCGCCATGCGAAGCTGCCGCAGCACGTCATGACCGTTCATATCCGGCAGGTTGAGGTCCAGAAGGATCAGATCGTAGTCGTAGAGTTTCGCCAGATCGACCCCTTCCTCCCCAAGGTCCGTGCAATAGACATTGAGGTTCGCATGCGTCAGCATCAGTTCGATGCTGCGCGATGTGGTTGGATCGTCCTCAACCAATAGAATTCTCATGGGGCGTTCTCCGCATTAATCCTTCGATCACCAGCACCGTCGCTCAGAATGGTTAATGACGCGTTACCGTTGCGGTGCAAAATGTAAACGCAACCTACGGTTGACGATATTTCTGGATCGCGGTGACTTTCAACCCTTTTTCGCCATGGCGTTCGATGGCCTTGCGCCAAAGCTCGAACTCTTCCTCGGAAAGCGAATAGCGTTCCAGCGCTTCCTTCAATGGCAACAGCCCATAGGCGACGGCCTTCACGACCCGCGCCTTCCGGCTGGCCACCCAGCGGCGCGTCTTTTCCGGCGGAAGGTCGGCCCTGGTCATGATCGTCCCGTCGGGAAGCGTTACGGCCCTTGGCCCGTCAATTTTCTTCAAGAACATGGTTCACCCCTTGGTCTTCACCGCGTTGCAACCTGCCGCCCGAGGTTTAAGGAGGGATGAAACCCCCGCTTGCGAGTAGTTAGGATTTTCCTATATTCCTATCGATCCCCGGAGAGATGCATGCTTGACGCCCCGAACCTGAACTCGCTCGGCCTGCCAAAGGCCCCTGCCGACACGCGCGTCGTCGTGGCGATGTCGGGTGGCGTGGACAGTTCCGTCGTCGCCGCGATGCTGAAAGACGAAGGCTATGACGTCGTCGGCGTGACCTTGCAGCTTTACGATCACGGTGCGGCGCTGGCGAAAAAGGGGGCCTGTTGCGCCGGGCAGGACATCCACGATGCGCGCCGCGTGGCCGATACGATGGGCTTTCCGCATTACGTGCTGGACTATGAAAACATGTTCCGCGAGGCGGTGATCGACGAATTCGCCGATGCCTATCTGGCAGGGGCGACACCGGTGCCCTGCATCCGGTGCAACGAAAGGGTCAAGTTCAAGGATCTTCTGGCGACAGCCCGGGATCTTGACGCCGACTGCATGGCGACCGGCCACTATATTCAGCGCAAGATCGGGGCGATGGGTCCCGAACTGCATTCGGCGGCCGACGCCAACCGCGATCAGTCCTATTTCCTTTTTTCGACGACCCCTGAACAACTGGCATTCCTGCGCTTTCCCCTTGGCCATCTGGCCTCCAAGGCCGAAACCCGCGCGCTGGCGGCCAGATACGGGCTGAGCGTCGCCGACAAGCCGGACAGTCAGGACATCTGCTTTGTCCCGAACGGCAATTATGCCAGCGTGATCGAAAAGCTGCGCCCCGGCGCCGCCGATCCCGGCGAGATCGTCGACATGGATGGCAATGTCCTTGGCGAACATCGCGGTGTCATCCATTACACGATCGGTCAGCGTCGCGGCCTTGGCATCGGCGGGCTGGCCGATCCGCTGTTCGTGGTCAAGCTCGACCCCGAAAAAAGACGCGTCATCGTCGGCCCGAAAGAAGCGCTGACCACCCGGATCGTGCCCGTGCGCGAGATCAACTGGCTGGGAGACGCGCCCTTCGCGTCGCGCCCCGAATGGGAGCTTGAGGTCAAGATCCGTTCGACACGCCCGCCGCGCCCGGCCGTAATTCGACCCGTGTCGGCGACCGAAGCCGAGGTTGAGCTGATCGAGGCCGAGGAAGGTGTCAGCCCGGGCCAGGCCTGCGTCTTCTATGCGCCCGAAGGGGGGCGCATTTTCGGTGGCGGCTGGATCTGGCGGGGACGGTGAAGCTTCCGCGAATGCGGCCCGCCGAAGAGCGCGCGGATCTGATCACCCGATATGGCGAACCACGGACCGGGCGGCCTGCAGGCCGGGCGCTTCCCTGCCTTGGCCAAGGCGCTGCATCGTCAATGCCATCGCCTGTTGCTGGCGCGCGCGCGCAGCCTTGTCGGCCAGCAATTGCGCAAGGGCATCCGCAATCGGCCCCGGCCGGCACTTCGGGCCAAGAAATTCCGGGACCGTCCGGGTTTCAGAGACGATGTTCACCAGGGTGACCGTGTCGATCAGCGCCGCCCGCTTCATCATCCACCATGTCAGGCGGTTGAAGTCATGGGCGATGACCATCGGAACGCCATTCGCCGCCAGATCAAGGCTGACCGTGCCCGAGGCCGCCAGCGCCAGATCGCCGGCGGCGAAGGCCGCGCGTTTTTCCGCCTCGGCCTCAAGCACAAGCGGCGCCTCGGCCCAGCCGGCGGCGGCGTCACGCACCATTCCGGCCACGCCGCGAACCGTCGGGATCACCACCCTGAGGCGCTTTTCCCGCGCCCTCAGCCCCTTGATTGCGGCCTCGAACCGGGGCAGAAGCCGCCCGACCTCGCCCCTGCGCGACCCCGGAAGGCAGAGAAGCAGCGGCTGGTCGGCGCCGATCATGTGGGTTTCGCGGAATTCGGCGGCCTCGGCCGGCGTCGCGCGCGGCGCCGCGACGACAGGATGGCCGACAAAATCGCAGGTCATCCCCGCCGCTTCCATATAGGGCGGCTCAAAGGGAAAGAGCGCGAGCACGTGGTCGATGACCTCGGCCATCCTTGCCGCGCGCCCCGGCCGCCATGCCCAGACCGTCGGAGCGACGTAGTGAATCGTTCGCAGGTCCGGCCTGGCCGCGCGCGCCGCCCGGGCGACACGCAGGCCAAAATCGGGGCTGTCGATCGTGATCAGGGCATCCGGGGCAAAAGCGCCCACCGCGGCGGCTGTCTCGGCGATCCGGCGTTTCAGATGGCGGTATTTCGGCAGAACCTCGACCAGCCCCATGATGGAAAGCTCTTCCATCGGAAAGTGGCTGACCATGCCTTCGGCGGCCATTTTCGGCCCGCCAATGCCCTGAAACACGACATCCGGCACCAGCTGCCGCAAGCCGGACATCAGGGCCGCCCCCAGTGTATCGCCCGAGGCTTCGCCAGCGACGAGAAAAAGCTTCACGGCTCTCGTGCCCAAAGGAAAAGGCCGGCCGCTTCGGCTGCGTCCTCGACCGACTTGCGGTCAAGAAGAATGACCCCGCCCGCTTCCCAGGCAATTCCCGCCAGACCCGCAGCCGCCGCGCGCCGCACCGTTTCGACGCCAATGGCGGGCAGATCGATGCGGCGATCCTGCCCGGGTTTGGGCGCCTTGTAGAAGACACCGCCCGCGCCTTTCGGGTCGGGGCGAAAGGTGGGCGCATGCGCCGCGACAAAGGCCAGCATGGCGTCGGTTCCCGGCAGTGTCTCGACGGCAAGGCAAAGACCCTGCGCGACGACGGCCCCCTGCCCGATGTCGAGTGGCCCGAGGGCGGCGACGATTTCCGCGCCGCGTGCCGCATCGCGCCGGTCGGCTTCGGTCGGGGTACCAACCAGAACGCCCGCACCGGGAACCAGATCCGGGGCGATGTGGTCGGCGCCGACGACCGAAAAATCCCACTCTTCGAAGATCGAGATCACTTCGCGCAGTGCTGCGTCATCCCCCTTGCCCATCGCGGCGATCAGCCGGGGGACGAGTGTCGCCGTGCGATGGTCAATCAACTCGGCCTCGATCCGCGGGCGCCTGATCGCCCCGGCGAAAACCACCCGGTCGACAGACAGATCCGCAAGATGATCAAGGAAAGGCACCAGCCTTTCGATCCTGAACGGCAAGGTGGGGGCTTTCACGCTTGCCGCGAAGCCCTCCATCTCGGCGATCACGAAATCCTCGCCCCGCGCGGTCATGGCGGCGGCCAGCAGCCCCGGCAAGGCGCCCTGCCCCGCGATGATCGCGGTCCGCGTCATCGGGGTGTCAGGAACGAACGATCCGACGGGCCGAGGATGAAGTCGAGAACCTCGCGCGCCATCGGGCTTTCCGTTCCTGCCTCGGCCTGTTCGCGGGCCGTCTCGCGGAATGTTCCCTGCCCGAGGGTATCCATCAGATCGCGCAGCGCCGAAATGTCCGCCCGCGCCGCTCCGCGCCGCTTCAACCCGACAATGTTCAGCCCGTCCAGCGTCCCGCGCGGGCCGTGGACCATGCCATAGGGGATGACATCGGCCGTCACCATGGTGACCGCGCCGATCATCGCCCCGCGACCGATGCGCACGAATTGATGTACGCCCGAAAGACCGCCGACGATGGCCTCATCCTCGATGACGCAATGCCCGGCAAGCGCCGCGCTGTTGACAAGGATCACCTTGTTGCCGATCTGGCAGTCATGGCCCACATGGGCACCCGCCATGATCAGGCAATCGTCGCCGACCCTTGTGATCAGCCCTCCGCCCTCGGTACCGGTATTGATGGTGACATGTTCGCGGATGCGGTTCCGCTTGCCGATGATCAGCCGCGATTCCTCGCCCTTGAACTTCAGGTCCTGGGGAATTTCGCCGATCACGGCGAAGGGAAAGACGGCCGTATCGTCGCCGATATCCGTGTGGCCGGTTATGACGGCGTGGTTGCGGATCACGACACGCTCGCCCAGGCGGACAGAGGGGCCGATGACGGCGAAGGCACCCACCGTGCAACCCGCACCGATTTCGGCGCCTTCCTCGACGATGGCCGAGGGATGGATCTTCGCGCTAGAAGCAATACGCATTTTCTTGCGGCACCCTACTCACAGTCCAAGCGCGGGGGTTCGAAACCAGTGATCGTCCAGCGCTTCTGATCAGTTGATTTTGCGTACAGGGTATAGAAGCAAGTTTGAGACCCGAAGAACCCGCCGGAAGTTGTCGCTGTTCCGGTGGTATAGCCGCCATATGTATATCCGGAATAATTAGTTACGCCCGGTACGGCGTAAGAGCTGTCGATCCGCCATTGGAACGCACGACGACCGTCCGGCAAATCGAAAGCATTTACCGGCGGACCATACTTAACTACGACATCCGTAACATCGCGGCCAACATACCCGCTCATAATTTGACTGGCACACCCAGAGAGAATGGCGGGCAAAAGCGAAGCAAAAATACAGATTTTTATCAGTTTCATGCTTCAATCCCTGAGATCCATCATCGCGGCAATATCAGCCTCGCAGGCAAGGTCTTTCCCGACCCTTGCTTCGCCATGAAACTTCCAGATCTTCCCGCCGCCACGCTTGACGGTCATATGCAGTTCCAGCACGTCGCCCGGCACGACCATCCGGCGAAACTTGCAATTCTCGATGGACAGGAAATAGGTCAGAAGATCGCGGCCGACGACATCCATCGAAATCCCGACAAGAACCGCCGCCGCCTGCGCCATCGCCTCGACGACCGTCACACCGGGCATGATCGGTTTGGCGGGGAAATGGCCCTGAAAATGCGGCTCGTTATAGGTGACGTTCTTGATGCCGACGCAACCCTTGTTCGGCACGATGTCGACCACCTTGTCGATCAGAAGAAACGGATAGCGATGCGGAATGATCCTTTGGATCAAGTGGATATCGGCTTCGGTGATGGCGGCGGTCTCTGTCATATCCGCTCCTTGGACAGGAATGTTCCGAACTTGCTAGCAACTCGCCGGGGCGCTGGCAAGCTGACGTGTCAGTTTGCGCCATCCGCGCTGGCCGCCCCCGACCCGCCGCCACCATCGCCCAGTTCATTGTCGATCTTGGCAATCAGTTCATCGGTGACGTCGATATTTTCCGCGGCCAGCACGATCGCCCGGGAATCAAGGACCACGACCGCCCCGCGCTCGTTCAGCAGCCGCCCCATGACCGGCAGGATCGCCCGGTAAAACGCCTGTTTCTCGGCATCATGCTTCTTGCCGATGTCACGCAACTTTGCGTCCTGTTCCTGCCGAATTTGCGTGACCTTCTGGTCGAAAGCCTCGGCCTCTGCGCGGAACAGGTCAGACTGAAGCGATGCGCGACGCTCTGTCAGGCTCTTTTCCTCGGCGGTCAGCTCTGCCTCGATCCTGCGGTTCTCGACCGCGAGATTGGCCGAGATATCGGCAATTTCCACGGCCACGCGCTTGCCCCAGGCCGAGTCGTTGAACAAGCGTTCCTGATCGATCGCGGCAATCGAGGCGGCGACGTTGCCGGCGGGCGCGGTCTGTGCGGTGGCGGGCGTCCGGGTGGCGGCCAGGGCCGTCAAGGCCATCATGCCCGCCACCAGAAAAGGGCCCGCCCTTCGCATCAGAACTGGGTGGAAATCGTCAGGTCGAAGTTCTGGACCTTGTCATAGCTTTCCTTCTTGATCGCGCGCGAGAAGTTGAAGCGCAAAGGCCCGATCGCCGTATCCCAGTAGAGCGATAGCCCAACCGAAGAGCGCAGATACAAGCCGTCGTCGATCGTCGCGGTCCCGGTCGTATTGTCCAATCCCCAGACCGAGCCGAAATCGGCAAAGGCACCGCCGCGCAGCCCGTACTCTTCTGGCAGGCCCAACGGGAACTCCGCCTCGAACCGGGCCGCCGCAAAGTAATTGCCGCCAACGGCGTCTTCGTTCACCGCGCCCAGATCGCGCGGGCCGATCCCGTTCGGGGCAAAACCACGCATGATGCCGTTTCCGGTAAACCGGTCCACCAGACGGCTGTCACCGCTTGTGGTTACGACATTTCCGCCTTCAAGCTCGGCCCGCAGGACGACATCCTCGCGCATGATCTTCTGCTGGAAGGTTGCCGAAGCGGTGGTTTTCACCGACTGGATGTCGCCACCGAGCCCGGCAAAATCCTGACCGAAGGTAAGTTTCATGGCGCGGTTGGGGTCGATCCCGCCGATCCGCGTATCATAGGAATAGGTGTAGCCGATAGCGCTGCTGATTTCGGCTCCGCGCGCCTCTTCGCTTTGCAGAAGCGCCGAGGATGAGGTGCTGACGCTGTGGATCTCGTCGCTGGAGACCGAATACCGCAATTCGAGCTTGCCAAGCTCGCTGACCGGGAATTCCAGCCCGGTCAACGCGCCGATGCGGTTGGTCGAATAATCGGCATTGTCATTCGCCGTCGTGCGGTAATACGCGTTGAAGCGGAACTTCAGGTCGCGGCCGAGGAATGCCGGCTCGATGAAGGTGACCGAGCTGTTCTTGTTATTCGTCCCCGCCGACAGGTTGAGGCTGACATACTGTCCGCGGCCAAGGAAGTTTGCCTCGGACAGGCCAAGATTGATCGCGCCGCCCTCGCCCACGCTATAGCTGGCGCCGAAGGTCAGCGACCCTGTCGGCTTTTCCTCGACATTGACATCGACGATCACCTGATCGGGCCCGGTGCCCTGCTTGGCGTTCACATCGGCGGTCTCGAAGAAATTGAGCGCGCGCACGCGTTCGGCACCCTCGCGAATTTCGCGGGGGTTGAACGGGTCGCCTTCCACGGTGCGGAACTGGCGCCGGATCACCTTGTCGAGCGTGGTCGTATTGCCCTGAATGTCGATACGTTCGACAAAGACCCGCGGCCCCTTGGTCAGCGCAAAGACGATATCGAGCGTCTGGTCGCGTTCATTACGCGTTATCCGGGGCACGATACTCATGAAGTTCACGCCCTGCTTCAGCGCGATCGCCTCCATCCGGCTGATCGTGGTATCGACGGCCGTTGGCGAATAGGTCACGCCTTTCCGAATGCGAATCACATCCTGATAGGGCGCGACGTCGATCCCTTCATATTCGCTGACGGCCGAGATGTTGCCGAACTTGTAGCTCAGCCCCTCGCGCAGCGCGAATGTCAGGAAAAATCCGTCGCGTTCCCGCGAAAACTCGCGCGAAACCGACAGAACCTGAAAATCGATAAATCCGCGCTCGCGGTAAAAATCGGTCAGCAACTGCTTGTCGAACTCGACCCGGTCGGCGACGTAGGTGTCGCGCTGGATGATCTGGCGCAGGAAACCGGCCTGCTTGGTTTCCAGAACCTGACGCAGGCGGCGGTCCGAGTAGGACCGGTTGCCCGTGAAGGACAGCCGTTCGATCTCGGTAATCTTGCCTTCGCGGATCTCAAAGGCCAGATCCACCCGATTGTCGCCCCGGTCGATGACGCGGGGTTCGACCCTTGCGGCAAGCCGGCCCGTGTCGGCATAGGCTTTCACGATGGCGGCGGCGTCAGCCTCGACCTGCGCCGCCGAATAGACGCGCCGCGATTTCGACTGCACGACACTGGCAAGCGCTTCGTCTTCGATAAGCTTGTTGCCTTCGAAATTGACGATGTTGATCACCGGATTTTCCGTGACCTTGATGATCAGCGTGTTCCCGGACGGCACCAGATCGACGCTTGCGAAAAGCCCGGAGGCGACAAGCCGCTGAACGGCATCATTCAACTCGGCCTCAGAGACAGTCTGGCCGGTACCGATTCCCGCGAATTTCTGGATTGTCGTGGGTTCGATCCGCTCGTTGCCCTCGACGACGATGCGCGAAAACGTCAGCGCGGCGGCAGTTGTCGCACTGACCACCGACAGCGAAGCCGTTGCAAACAAAAGAAAAATGAATGTACGAAGCCAGCGGCGGTCGCCGATCGCACTGGCTACGCGGCCCCCAAAAAGCACCACCTGCATAATCGCCCCCGCCGTTATTTGTCCTTATCCGGTGCCCAAGTGACTAGCCCGATTAGGGGGGCTTGTCAAAACAACAGGCGCGGCCTTTTCAGGGGCCGCGCCGGAGCTACTTTCACGATGGAGACAGCGTGAGGATCGTCAGTAAGGCATCTGCATATGCGGGCGTTCGAACCGGGCCAGTTCCGTTCCGATCATCGCCCCTCCGGCCAGCCCGACCACGATGGCGAGCGGCACAAGGATGCGGTCAAGGCCAAGGTCAAAGACCAGGGAAACACCGCGATAACTGCTCTCGATCAATTGCATCGGTTTATCTTTCCGCTTTGCTCGCTTGCTCTGGAAAACTAGGCGGCAAATGTGGCGGAACTGCGGCACCCGACGGGCGGGATTGCGTCATGATGACCGGTGCCCGGGGCGCCGGGGCGCCCTACTTGCAGAAAAGATCGTTGCTGACACCGAAGATCATCAGGGCGATCACGATGCTCAGCCCGGCCGCCATGGCGATGTTCATGACCCTTTCGGGCGGTGGGCGTCCGAAGGCCCATTCCCAGGCGTGAAAGACAAGATGGCCGCCATCCAGCACCGGGATCGGCAAAAGGTTGATGAATCCGATCGCGGTGGAAATGGCGGCAACCATCCAGATGAAGGCGCCGATCCCGGCGCTTGCCGCGGAACTCGTGGCCTGTGCCAGCCCGATGGGCCCGTTGATGTTGCAGGTCGAAATGGCACCCGCGAACATGCTGCCCACACCGCGAACGGTCGTTTCGATGATGCCCCAGGTCGACCCGGCACCGATCACCGCCGCATCGCTCAAAGACGGCATCTCGGTTTCAGGTGTGAACCAGTATCCCCCGCTGATCCCGATGAGATAGCCGGTTTCCATCCCGCCATCCTTGGTCGGCACGGGCCGTTCGCGGGGTGTCATCATGGTGTCAAAGACCTTGCCGTCCCGCCATATCAACAATGTGACCGGATCGGTCTTTCCTGCCCGGACAATGGCCTGCAGGTCCGAAAAACGCGGCGTGGGCTGGCCGTTCGCGGTCAGGATGACATCGCCCACCTCGATCCCGGCGTCGCCGGCCGCGCTGCGGGGCTGCAGCGCGACGACCGTCGCCGGCAGGGGTTGGGGCCCGGCAACATTCAGCACCTCGTCGCCCCGCCGGACACGATAGCCCACCGATTGTTCGGGCGGCGTACGGTCGGCCGCATCGGCCAGGGCCTTGTAATCGGGCGTTTCGACCCCGTTTACCGCAAGGATGACATCGCCCACCATCAGCTCATTCACCCCGGGAAGCCGGTCAATCGCCGCGATCTGCGGTGGTTCGGTCCGGGTCCCCGTGACCATCACGACCGCGGTGAAGATCACGAAGCTGAGGATGAAATTGAAAAGCGGACCGGCAAAGACCGTCGCCGCCCGCGCCCAAAGCGGGGCGCCGTGCATCGTGCGCCGCCTTTCCGCGTCCGAAAGTCCGGCCATCGCGGTTTCATCCGCACCGGCAGAGGCGGCATTGGCATCGCCCAGAAACTTGACGTAACCGCCGAAGGGAATGGCCGCCACTTGCCAGCGCGTGCCATGACGATCCACCCGGCTTGCGAGGCGGGGACCAAACCCGAGCGAAAAGACCTCGGCCTGAATGCCGCACCAGCGCCCGACAATGTAATGTCCGAACTCATGAACAAAGACGATGATCGACAGCGCGATGATGAAACTCGCCGCGGAAAACGCAAAGCCGCCGATACTGGCGAAAAGTTCGGTCATTGTACCCTATACCTTGCACATTTCAGTCATGGTTTCATTGGCCACCCGGCGCGCGGCCCGATCGGTCTGCAACACGATATCGAGGCTCGTCGCCGGTTTTCCAATACCCTCCATCGCCATCATCCGCGCCAGCGTCTCCTCGACGACCGGGGCCATGTCGGTAAACCGGATATGGCCGGCGATAAAGGCATCAAGGGCCGCTTCCTTTGCCGCGTTGAAGACCGCGCCGGTCAATCCGCCGGCGGCCATGACCTCGCGCGCGATGCGAAGCGCGGGATAGCGCGCCGGGTCCGGTGACGCAAAGGTCAACCGCCCGATTTCGGCAAGGTTCAGACGGGCAACCGGCAGATGCGCCCGTTCGGGCCAGTTCAGCGCGTAACCGATCGCGTGGCGCATGTCGGGCGCACCAAGATGGCCGATCATGCATCCATCGCGAAAGGCCACAAGCGCATGGACCAGCGATTCCGGATGGACGAGCACCTCGATACGTTCGGGGGCTATGCCGAAAAACTCCCGCGTCTCGATGATCTCAAGCGCCTTGTTGAACATCGACGCGCTGTCGATGGTGATCCGTTGGCCCATGTCCCAGTTGGGGTGGACCGAGGCTTCCGCGACCGTTGCCGTGGCAAGCCGTTCGACCGGCCAGTCACGGAATGCGCCGCCCGACGCGGTGATTGTCACCGTCTCGACCGTTTCGATCTTTTCGCCCCGCAACGACTGAAAGGCAGCGCTGTGTTCGCTGTCCACCGGCAGGATGCGCGCGCCGTGGTTCCGGGCCGTCTGCATCAGAAGCGGCCCGGCGGTCACAAGGCTTTCCTTGTTGGCAAGCGCAAGCGTCCCGCCATGTCTCAGCGCGGCCAGCGACGGCACAAGCCCGGCCGCGCCGACGATGGACGACATGACCCAGTCCGCAGGTCGGTCGGCCGCCTCGGCCAGCGCAGCGCTGCCCCCCGCCGCGACGATCCCCGACCCCGCGAGCGCTTCCCGCAGTTGCGGCAGCGCCGCCTCATCGGCGATGACCGCGATTTCGGCGCGCAGGGCCAGCGCCTGTTCGGCAAGCCGTTTGGCGTTGCGTCCGCCGGTCAGCGCCACCGTTCGGAATGCTTCGGGTCCGCCCTGCCGCATCAGAAGATCGAAGGTGCTTTCGCCAACCGAACCGGTCGCGCCAAAAACCGAAATCTTGCGCATCCGTCAGCCTCCGATGGCCGGTACAGGCAGCGCGATCCCCCAGAGGATCACGAAGACAATCGCACCGATCATTCCGTCGAACCTGTCGAGAAGGCCACCATGTCCGGGCAGGATCGCGCTTGAATCCTTCACGCCCGAACGCCGCTTGATCGCGCTTTCCGCGATATCCCCCATCTGCGCCGCAAACGCCACGACAACGGAAAACGCGGCAAGCCATGCCGGCGCGCCGAAGACGAGGGTGAAGACCGCGCCGACAATCGCCGCGCCGACCCAGCCCGCCAGGGTCCCCGACCATGTTTTCTTCGGCGAGATGGCCGGCCAGAATTTCGGGCCGCCAAAGATCCTTCCGCCGAAATACCCCAGCAAGTCACTGCTGATCACCACAAGAACCAGCCAGAGGAAGAAGGTCAGCCCGTAGCCGCCCCTGAACGCCGCCGCCCCATAGGCCGCGACCATGATCGCCATGGCATAGCATCCGGCGATCAGCCGGTCCTGACGGGCACGAACCATCGCGGCAAGTGCGGGCAACCCGAGCAGCGGGAAAAGCAAGGGATCGGCCACCCGGTTCATGAGGATCAGACCCAGCAAAAGGCCAGAGATGGCGCCAAGGATGATCGCCTCTCTCTCGCGATCCTTGGCGACAAGCCGGACCAGTTCCCAGATCATCAGGCCGGCGGCCACGGCAACCAGTGCGGTCAGCGCCATGCCGCCCGCCCAGATCAGCCCCAGCCCGACGATGGCAAGGCCAACGCCCGACGCGGCGCGCGGGCCGAGATCTTCCCATTTTGCGGCTTTGTTCATGCGGTCAGTGCGCCGCCGAACCGCCGCTCGCGCTCGCCATAGCGCGACAGGATCGAGGCAAGTTCCGCCGGCGTGAAATCGGGCCAAAGCGTATCGGTGAATTCATATTCCGCGTAAGCCGATTGCCAGAGAAGGAAGTTCGAGATCCGCGCCTCCCCCGAAGTGCGGATCACAAGGTCCGGATCGGGCAGGTCATGCGTGTCGAGATGACGCGAAAGCTCGTCTTCGCCGACGGTGGCCGGGTCAAGCCGCCCTTCGGCCGCCTTCAACGCCATTGCCCTGGCCGCGCGCGCGATTTCGTCGCGCCCGCCATAATTGATGGCCACCGTCAGATGAAGACGGTCATTGGCCTTCGTCTTTTCTTCGATCCCCGCCATCAGGCGCTGCAGCTTCTTGTCCAGCCGGTCGCGGCCGCCGACAAAGCGCAACCGGACACCCTCGGCCGAAAGACGTTCGGCTTCGGTCTGGATGTAGCGCGCGAAGATCGTCATCAGCCCGATGACCTCTTCGGTCGAACGCTTCCAGTTTTCCGTCGAAAAGGCGAAAAGGGTCAGATGGCGGATGCCAAGCCCAGGCGCGGATTCCACGATCGTCCGCACGACTTCCGCCCCGCGCCGGTGACCCACAAGCCTCGGCCAGCCGCGTTCCGTCGCCCATCGGCCATTGCCGTCCATGATGATGGCGACATGTGACGGCCCCGCGCCCGTAATGTCCTTAGCGGCCATTGGCCCTGCCCTTTCCGGCCCTGTCGATCAATTCCGGCAGGTCTCAGACCTGCATGATTTCCGCCTGCTTTTCTTCCAGCGCCTTGTCGACGCTTGCGATATGACGATCTGTAAGGGATTGGACCTCATCGTGCCATAGCTTCTGATCGTCCTCGCTCATCCCTTCGTTCTTCGCTTTTTTGATCTGGTCCATGCCGTCGCGGCGGATATTGCGGATCGCGACCCGCGCCTGTTCGGCATATTGGGCCGCGACTTTCGTCAGTTCGCGCCGGCGCTCCTCATTCAGTTCGGGGATCGGCAACATGATGATCGTCCCGTTCAACTGAGGGTTGATGCCAAGCCCGCTGTCGCGAATTGCCTTCTCGACCTTGCCGACCAGCGCCTTGTCCCAGACGTTGATCGTCACCATCCGGGGTTCGGGCACGTTGACGGTGCCAACCTGATTGATCGGCGTCAGCGCGCCATAGGCATCGACCATGATCGGTTCGACCATCGACGCGGACGCGCGTCCCGTCCGCAAACTGGCAAATTCGTGCCGCAAGGCCACCATGGCACCGTCCATCCGGCGCTCGAGGTCATCGATGTCGATTTCGATTTCATCCGACATGGGAAATTCCGTTTTTTATCGTCAATACTGCGTTTTTCGCCCTTTAGCACGATCCCGCCCTGATGCACAGGGGATCAACCGCTAACGGTCGTATAGGTGCCGCGGCCCGAAAGTATGCCGCGGAAACCACCGGCCTCATCCAGCGAAAAGACGATGATCGGCAGGTTGTTGTCGCGCGCCAAGGCGATGGCGGATGCGTCCATGACGCCAAGATGCTTTTGCAGCACCTCGTCATAGCTGACCTTGTCATAGCGCTTGGCGTCGGGATGTTTCTTCGGGTCCTTGTCATAGACCCCATCGACCTTCGTGCCCTTGAAGATCGCCTCGCAGCTCATCTCGTTGGCGCGCAGGGTCGCGGCGGTATCCGTGGTGAAATAGGGGTTGCCGGTTCCGGCGGCGAAGATGCAGACGCGCTTCTTCTCAAGATGGCGCACCGCCCGCCGCCGGATATAGGGCTCGCAGACCTGATCCATGGGAATGGCGCTGATCACCCGGGTGTGGACGCCAAGCTGTTCAAGCGCGGCCTGCATGGCCAGCGCGTTCATGACGGTGGCGAGCATTCCCATGTAATCGGCGGTCGTGCGCTCCATCCCCTGGGCCGAACCCTGAAGTCCGCGAAAGATGTTGCCGCCGCCGATCACCATGCAGATCTCGACGCCAAGATCGTGTACCGACTTTACCTCGGCCGCAATCCGGTCAACCGTCGGCGGGTGCAGGCCAAAGCCCTGATCGCCCATCAGTGCCTCGCCGGAGATCTTCAGAAGAACCCGTTTGTAAGTTACGTTCGGCTCTTCTTCGTCTGTCATGATCTGCTCCGCTTGCCGCCATTTTTGTTACGGCGCAAAATGAAGCAATTCGACGTTGGGTTCAACCGCGACCGAGAGGATTGGCGCAGCTTTGTCGCCGAACCCTGGCCGCAAAGTTTAAGTAGGCTCGATAACGTATTGTTACCGCTGAATAAAATATCCGCCGAATTGCCCGTTCTGATTGCCGGGCCGACCGCGTCCGGCAAATCGGCGCTGGCCATGGCCATCGCGGCGGGAAGGGGCGGCGTGATCATCAATGCCGACGCCTTGCAGGTCTGGGACTGCTGGCGCCTGCTGACCGCGCGGCCGGATGCGGAAGACGAGGCCGCTCTGCCCCACAGGCTCTACGGCCATAAGAGCCCCGGATGCCCCTACTCGGTCGGGCACTGGCTGCGAGAGGTCCAGCACCTCCTCGCCGAAGGGGTGCGCCCGATCATTGTCGGGGGGACAGGGCTTTACTTCACCGCGCTGACCGGGGGGCTGGCTGAAATCCCCGCGATCCCGGCCGCGATCCGGGCGGAAGCGGATGGGTTGCGCCTGTCCCACGGGACGTCAGCGATGCTGCGCGACCTGGACGCGCGAACCGCCCTGCGCATCGACCGCGCCAATCCGATGCGGGTCCAGCGCGCATGGGAGGTCCAGCGCGCGACCGGCCGCGGGCTGGCGGATTGGCAGGACGATACCGGGGCGCCGATCCTTGACCGCAAGGCCGCCGAGGCCATCGTGCTCAGCCCCGAACGGGACGTGCTGGCCGAACGGATCGGGCGCCGTTTTGATGGCATGGTCGCGGGCGGGGCGATCGATGAGGTCTCGGACATGCTTGCAGCGTGGGACCCGGACGCGCAATGGGCGCGCGCGATCGGCGCGCCGGACCTTGTCGCCTGTCTGCGAGGCGAAATCCCTCTTGATGAGGCGGTCCTGCGCGCCAAGGCGGCAACACGGCAATATGCCAAGCGGCAACGAAGCTGGTTTCGCGGCCGCATGAAGGATTGGCGGTGGATCGAGGCGGCGTGACCTCTCGGCAACGTAACGCCGGATGGATGTCTGTCCGCACATTTTCCCTTGGTTTTCCGGGGCATGGTGAATATTATTGATGGTCGAAAGAAGTCGGCCGGGGCAGATACACGCGGCTGCCGTAAGGAACCTGAGCTGTGAAACTGTTCTCTGGCGCGCCACTCTCGCAATTCTCCAAGCCGCAGGCCGCGGCCCCGCGTCAGCGCGCCGATGCCCCGGTTGCGGATGCCGCGCCGTTCAGAATCGTGCCGGTCCAGCGCCTTGCGGCCGGCGGTCGCTGGCGCGTCGAGGCGATGCGCTCTCTTTCCGAGCCGCTCCTGCTCTGGTTCACGCGCGGTCAGGGCCGCGTGACCGTTGGCGGCGTGACGCGCGGCTATGGGGCCCATAACGCGATCTTCATTCCCGCCGGTATCATGCATGGATTCGAGATCGGATCCCAGACGCATGGGATGGCGGTCTATTTCGGGCGCAACCCCGGGGTCGATTTGCCCGACACCCCGCAACATCTTCGCATCCGCGAGGTCGGCCCGCAGTCCGAGCTTTCGGGCGCGATCGACAACATCCAGAAAGAGCTGGCCAGCACGCGCCCCGGCGCTCTGCGCGCGGCGCATCATTATCTCGGGTTGCTCGGGGTCTGGCTTGAACGCAACGTGGAAATCGCGGCGGCCGAAGCGAAACGCCCCGACGCCGCACGACGGCTGGCTTTCCGCTACGCCAATATCCTGGAAAGGGATTTCCGCTCCGGCAAGTCGGTTTCGGACTATGCCCGCGATCTGGGTGTAACACCCACCCACCTGACGCGCGTCTGCAACCAGACGTGCGGGCGATCCGCGTCCGACCTGCTGCATGACCGGCTGATTTTTGAGGCGCGTTTGCTTCTTAGCGAAACGCGCGAACCGATCGGCAAGATTGCCCAGGGTCTGGGCTTTGCCTCCGCGGCCTATTTCACCCGCGCGTTTCAGCATCGGACCGGTTCGACGCCGTCGGCATTCCGCCGCCAGGGGTGAAGATCGGACGCCGTTTCGCCGGCCGCAGGACTCGACAGGGCGCCAGATCACAATGTCGCAATTTGACGTTGAATGCCGGTATCAGGCATTGACGACACCCCAAAAAGACTGCGGTAATAGAGGCGTGGGCTTTTTGCGCGGACTTCGCGTCGCAACGCGTGTCCGGGCAGAGCGGTAGCTCCAACCGCAGGGAGAGAAAAAGAATGACGAAGCATTTTCGGCCGGATCACATTCATCCGGCAGCAAAGGAATACGCGCGCGAAGTGGCTGAGGGCACGCTCAGCCGTCGCGAATTTCTGGCGCGCGCATCCGCGCTCGGTGTAAGCTCGGCGGCGGCCTATGGTCTGATCGGTCTCGCGGCTCCGGCACCGGCACGTGCACAAACGATGGGCGGCACGATCCGCATGAACATGGAAACAAAGGCAGGGAAAGACCCCCGCACCTGGGACTGGTCGGAAATGGCCAACTTCGCGCGCGGTTGGCTCGACTACCTTGTCGAATATGAGCCCGATGGAACGTTCAGGGGCATGCTCCTAGAGAGCTGGGAAGCAAACGAAGACGCTTCCGAGTACATTCTTAGGGTGCGGCAAGGAGTGAAATGGAACAATGGTGACGACTTTACGGCTGAGGATGTTGCCAATAATTTCCGCAGATGGTGCGACGGAAACGTCGAGGGAAACTCGATGGCTGCGCGTTTTGGCGCGTTGATTGACCCTAAAACGAAGATGGCGCGCTCGGATGCAATAACGGTTGTTGACACTCACACCGTCAAGCTTTCGTTGAGCAATCCAGACATCGCAGTAATTGCGAACGTATCGGACTATCCGTCGGCGGTTGTGCATTCGTCATTCGACAACGGTGACCCTTCTGCCAACCCAATCGGGACCGGACCATTTCTTCCAGAGTCCAATGAGGTTGGCGTCAAGCAGGTTCTTGTGCGCAACCCCAACCACACTTGGTGGGGCACTGAGGTCTACGGTGGTCCTTATGTCGACAGAATCGAGTATATCGATCTTGGGACCGATCCATCGTCCTTCGTGGCGGCGGCCGAAGCTGATGAGATTGACGTGACATATCGAACTGACGCTGATTTCGTCGAGATATTCGATAGTATCGGCTGGGCAAAATCCGAAGTCGGGACGTCGGCCACTCTTTGTATCCGGTTCAATCAACCTACTGCACCTTATGATAACCGCGATGTACGGCGTGCCCTTCAACTGGCCGTCGAAAACGCGGTTCTTTTGGAACTCGGCTATGCCGGTCTTGGCAAAGTTGCTGAGAACCATCACGTGTCGCCCCTCGATCCCTCATACGCCGAACTGCCGCCATTGCCGTTTGACCCCGCCAAGGCGAAAGAGATGCTTGTGGCAGTTGGCCATGCAGACACGGAGTTCGAACTGATCTCGATCGATGATGCGTGGCAGGCTGCAACCTGTGATGCCGCCGCCGCTCAGCTACGCGATGCTGGCATCAACGTGAAACGGACGATCATGCCTGGCTCGACCTTCTGGAACGACTGGTTGAAATACCCCTTTTCCGCTACTGAATGGAACCACCGTCCACTTGCTGTGCAACTGCTGTCATTGGGTTACATGACCGGCGGCGCATGGAACGAGACTGGCATGTCGAACCCTGACTTCGACGCATTGATGGTCAAGGCCATGTCGATAGCCGATGCTGACATGCGGCGCAACGTCATGGCAGAGATTGAGACGATGATGCAAAACGAAGGTGTGGTAATCCAGCCCTACTGGCGTTCTCTCTATCGACACTACAAAGAGAACATCAGGGGGCTTGAGATGCACCCTGCCTTCGAGCATCACCACTACAAGTGGTCTATCGACGCCTGATCCGAATTCGCAAGCCTACGCGGGGCCTCTTGCCTCGCGTAGGCCACTGATTGCGTCGCCTTCGGGCCAATTGCAACACCTGCCCGATCCTGAATAAGGACGAAGGATGAGGTGCGCCATGCTGGGTTTCCTGCTTAGACGGTTTGGAACAGTGCTTCTGACAGCACTCTGCCTGACCTTCATCGTGTTCTTTCTGACGAACCTTCCACCCAACCTCGAAAAACTGGCCAAGACCGAAGCCGGCAGCCGCATCTCTGATGAAGAGGTCGCAAGCTGGCTGGACAAGAACGGGTACAGCAGCCCGGTCCTTGTGCGTTATGGCGAATGGCTTGGGGTTGTGCCGGGCTGGACGCGCGAAGCTGACGGGGTCAAGACCGGACGGTGCATAGCCCCCGGCATGGAGCCGGCGGACGCGCCACGATATTGCGGGATATTTCAGGGCGACTGGGGATTTTCCACCTTTTTCAAATCTCCCGTCAGCGAAAAGCTTGGCTACCATCTGGGCCTGACCGGGATATTGATGTTCTGGGTCATGGTCGTCATGGTGCCGGTGTCGCTGATCATCGGGGTTCTTGCCGGCATGCGGGAAGGATCAAAGCTCGACCGCACGCTTTCAACCGTATCCATCGCCTCGACGGCAACGCCCGAATATGTCTCGGGTGTCATCCTGATCGCGGTTTTCGCGTCATCGATGTTCGGATTGAAATGGTTCAAGGGAACCGCGACCGGGGCGATGGACCACATCACCTTCGATAACTTCTTTCTGCCGGTCATCACCATCGCCCTGTACGGCATCGGCTATATCGCCCGGATGACCCGCGCGTCGATGACCGAAGTCATGACCGCCCAATATATCCGGACGGCACGGCTGAAAGGCGTGAGCTTCAAGAACGTGGTGATGAAACACGCCCTCCGCAATGCCCTGATCGCCCCCTTCACGGTGATCATGCTGCAATTTCCCTGGCTCCTGAACGGCGTCGTCATTGTCGAATCGCTCTTCAGTTACAAGGGGTTCGGCTGGACGCTGGTGCAGGCCGCCGGAAACAACGACATCAACCTTCTGCTCGGCTGCTCGGTCGTCGCGGTCGTCGTCGTGCTCGTGACGCAACTGATTTCCGATATCGGCTATGTCTACCTCAACCCGCGCATAAGGATCAGCTAGGATGGAAAACCTTGGTTCGGGTGGAATTATCGTCGCGGTCGTCAAGCAGTTCTGGCCGGTCTGGATCGCGCTTGCGCTGACATTCGCGGTCTCGTTTCGCTTCAAGCGCCGCCTCGGTCTCTACGGCAAACTCTTTGACTCCACCATTGCCATGATCGGGTTCGCCCTGGTCATGTTCTGGGTCTTTACGGCGATTTTCGCGGATATGATCGTGACCTATGACGTTCTGGCGCAGATCAGCCAGATGAAGAACAAGGTTCCGGGAACCGCCACACCCGACGGAGCGGGCTGGTACCTTCTCGGCGGGGACCACCTCGGGCGCGACGTGTTCAGCCGCATGGTCATGGGCAGCCGCGTCGTTATCATCATCGCACCGTTCGCAACGGTCTTTGCCTTCATGGTCGGGATCACCCTCGGGCTTCCGGCGGGGTATTACGGGGGCAGGCTCGACGCATTCCTGTCGTTCCTTGCCAACCTGATCCTCGCTTTCCCGGTAATCCTGCTGTTCTATCTTCTGGTCACGCGCGAGATCGTGGAAACCGGCGTGCCGCAATACATGGCGGTCGTGCTCTTCCTCTTTCCGATCGCTTTCCTGCTGGTGCTTATCAATTCGCGCTACTACGTGACGCCGGTACTGCGGAACACGCTGGTATTGGCCGTGGTGATCGTCGGCGGGTACATCTACCTGTCGCTCGTAAGCGAGGACGGCACAAAGATCGCGGTCCTGCCCAACGCGATCGACCTCATTCACATGCCGGGGAATATCCTGATCGTCTTCGTGTCGGTCGTTTTCGTGAACGCGCCGACCGTGTTCCGTATCGTTCGCGGCATCGTGCTGGACATCAAGACACGCGATTACGTCGCGGCGGGGCAAACGCGCGGCGAACGCCCATGGTACATCATGATCTGGGAAATCCTGCCCAACGCGCGCGGCCCCCTCATCGTCGATTTCTGCCTGCGCATCGGCTACACCACGATCCTGCTCGGCACGCTCGGCTTCTTCGGTCTCGGGCTTACGCCGGAAAGCCCCGACTGGGGCTCGACGATCAATGCCGGCCGCAAGCTGATTACCATCGCCCAGCATCCGGCGATCGTGCCGGCCCTGGCACTGATGAGCCTCGTGCTCGGCCTGAACCTTCTGGCCGACGGGCTGCGTGAAGAAAGCCTGAAGGACTAGCGCGGTGCCGCGCCCTGCCCTTCTTCATTGCGAAAATACCCCGGGGGTCCGGGGGTGGAACCCCCGGCCTCGTCCCAAGGGAGATGACAAATGACCAAATGGGATTATGACGGTCCGATCCTCGAAATCGACAACCTGTCGATCAGCTTCTTCACGAGATTGCGCGAAATTCCGGCCGTCATGGATTTTTCCTGCACCGTCCAGCCCGGCGAGGCCATGGGCCTAGTCGGCGAAAGCGGCTGCGGCAAGTCCACCGTGGCGCTCGCGGTCATGCGCTACCTCGGCGAGAACGGCCGCATCACGGGCGGGACCATCAAATTCAAGGGGCGCGATCTGACCGCCATGACCGATGAGGAGCTGCGCGAGATCCGCGGATCCGAAATTGCCATGATCTATCAGGAACCCATGGCCTCGCTGAACCCGGCGATGAAGATCGGCCAGCAGCTCATGGAAGTGCCGATGATCCATGAGGGCGTGTCACGGGAAGAAGCCTACAAGCGCGCGCTCGAGGTGGTTTCCGATGTGCGCCTGCCCGATCCCGAAAGGATGCTCAAATCCTATCCGCACCAGCTTTCCGGCGGTCAGCAGCAGCGTATCGTCATCGCGATGGCGCTGATGTCGAAGCCTGCCCTGCTGATCCTAGACGAACCGACCACGGCGCTCGATGTCACGGTCGAGGCGGCGGTCGTCGACCTCGTCAAGGATCTCGGCAAGAAATACGGCACCTCGATGCTGTTCATCTCGCACAACCTCGGTCTGGTGCTCGACACCTGCAACCGCCTTTGCGTGATGTATTCCGGCGAGGCGGTGGAAACCGGTTCGATCAAGGATGTCTTTGACCGGATGCAGCATCCTTATACGCAGGCGCTGTTCCGTTCGATCCCGCTTCCCGGGGCGGACAAGAACTCCCGCCCGCTCATCGCCATTCCCGGCAACTTCCCCCTGCCCCATGAGCGGCCTCATGGCTGCAATTTCGGGCCGCGCTGCGATTATTTCGTCGACGGTCGCTGCAATGCGGCGGATGTCCCGATGACATCGGTCGCCGGCCATGACCGGCACGAGACGCGCTGCCTGCGGGTGGACGAGATTGACTGGGCCGCAAAGCCGGAGGTGACCCAAAAGGCCGAAAAATCGGCCATCGGCAAGGTCGTTCTGAAGATGGACGATCTGCGCAAATATTACGAGGTTTCGGCCAATGCCCTGTTTGGGGGCGGCGAAACCAAGGTCGTGAAGGCCAATGAAACGCTCAGCTTCGAAGCGCATGAAGGCGAAACCCTGGCGATCGTGGGCGAGTCCGGTTGCGGGAAATCGACCTTTGCCAAGGTGTTGATGGGGCTTGAAACCGCGACCTCGGGCCAGATCCTGCTTTACGATAACGAAATCCAGTCCACTCCGATCGAAAGCCGGAGCACGGAAACGGTTTCAGGCGTGCAGATGGTGTTCCAGAACCCGTTCGACACTCTGAACCCCTCGATGACGGTCGGCCGGCAGATCGTCCGCGCGCTGGAAATCTTCGGCGAGGGCAAATCCGATGACGATCGCCGCAACCGGATGCTTGAGCTTCTGGATCTGGTGAAACTGCCGCGCGCCTTCGCGGACCGGATGCCCCGCCAGCTTTCGGGCGGCCAGAAGCAACGTGTCGGGATTGCGCGTGCCTTTGCCGGGGGGGCAAAGATTGTCGTCGCGGACGAACCCGTCTCGGCCCTCGACGTTTCGGTTCAGGCCGCTGTCACCGACCTGCTGATGGACATCCAGCGCAAGAACAGGACCACGCTTCTTTTCATCAGCCATGACCTGTCGATCGTGCGCTATCTCTCGGACCGGGTCATGGTGATGTATCTTGGCCATGTGGTGGAACTCGGCTCGACCGATCAGGTCTTTTCGCCGCCCTATCACCCCTATACCGAAGCGCTTCTGTCGGCGGTTCCCATCGCCGATACGCATGTTGAAAAGAAGCGTATCGTTCTGGAGGGCGACATCCCGTCTGCCATGAACCCGCCCCCGGGCTGCCCGTTCCAGACGCGCTGCCGCTGGAAATCGCAGGTTCCGGGCGGGTTGTGCGAACGGGAAATCCCGCCGGTCCAGATGCTGAAGGAAGGGCATCAGATCAAGTGCCACCTGTCCGCGGAAGCGCTGGCCTCGATGGAACCGGTCATCAAGATCGCCGCCGAATAAGGGCCGGCCGAACGATAACGGTCGCGCCAAGTGGCGCGACCCTTGCCCCTGTATCGATCTTGAACCGCGCGATCCCCGGCGTGTCTTCGGTATTCACGTCACCAAGGTCGAGCTTCCCGTACCCGTCATCTTTCAGATCGAGAATTGCCTGCCACAGAAGCCGGCGCGGCGCCTGGGCGGACCGGCCAGCCTGATTGGCCCAGGCAAGGTGATAGGTCGCGCCGGGGTGATGCAAGAGGATAAGCGCCCCGGCGACCGGGCCTTCGCCGTCCCCGGCCCAGTAAAACCGCGCCCCCCGCGGGTCGGCGCGCAGCCATGCTTCGATGAATGCCGGGGGCAAGGCGCGATACCGGCGGTCCCGGCGCTGGTCGGCCTCGGCGCGAACGATCTGACCAAAGACAGCCGAGCGCCCCGGGTCCGCCGCATGATAGGTCAGCCTGCCGTTTGCTTCCGCGCCGCGCAACCGGCTGCGCCACTGGCCGCCAAGGCCGGCGCGAAGGGCGGAGACGTCCGGCGCAAGATCAAGCACGGCCTGATGACGCGCCGACAGCACCGGCCACAACCCCTTCCCGGCGGTCCCGGTTTCCAAGGTGCATGCCAAAAGGCCAATATCGCGCGCGATCCGCCGAAGGCCGGCCGCAGCCGCGCCATCCTCCGGCCGGGGATCGGCCCAAAGCGGTCCGCGCCCGATCAGCGAAAATGGCAAGGGGCCAATGCGGCGCGACACGGTCAGCGCCACGCCGCCCGCCCCGATACCGGCATATCTGACCCGGCACCCCAGCGCGGCCATTGCGGCGCCGTAAAGGGGATGCTGCTGCATCGGCGCGGCACTTTGCCCATAGGCAAAGGCCCAGTGATCCGGTGGGTCGTTGTGCCAGCGAATTTCCATGCCCCCGTTAAGACATGGGAAACCTAACGCATGCCTAATGGATCATCATGAATCGCACGCAAACCACGTTTCCACGCCGGATTTCCGGCATTCACGCCCCCGCCTCGCGGGTGACCCTGACCGCCGCCCTTCTGGGGGCGACGGTTCTTTCCACATCTTTTCTCGTGATCCTCGCGGCCTTCAAGCTGGCGCTCTGGGTCTGGGCCGGTTGAAATCAGCGGTAAAGCAACGATTGCCCGTCGGCGAAAAGGTGAATCTTGTCGGGCTCTGCCCCAAGCGCCACAGGCTTGTGGCGCAGACCCTGATGAATTCCCGGCAGCTTTGCCACAATCGGGGCCCGGCCTTCGCCCGCATCGATGTAAAGCAGTGTCACCTCGCCCAAAGCCTCGGTGATGGTCACAACACCGGTGCAGACCGCCTTCCCCGGCTCGGCCGGGACAAGGTGTTCGGGCCTTATGCCGACGCGGACCGCGCGCCCCAGATCGGCATCCACGGTCGGCACGTTCCCGACGACCTTCCCGCCCGAGGCAAGCTGAACCTCGGTCACCTTTCCGGTCGCAACGATCTTGCCGTCAAGAAGGTTCATCGAGGGTGAGCCGATGAACTGCGCCACGAATTCGTTTCGCGGACGCTCGTAAAGCTCCATCGGGGTGCCGACCTGCGCGATACCGCCGCCGGCCAGAACCACGATCCGCGACGCCAGCGTCATCGCTTCGACCTGATCATGGGTGACATAGATCATTGTCGAATCCGGCATCTTTTCCTTCAGTTGCGCAATCTCGATCCGGGTTGCCACCCTCAGGGCGGCGTCAAGATTGGAAAGCGGCTCATCAAAAAGATAGACCTTCGGGTCGCGGACGATTGCCCGGCCGATCGCCACCCGCTGGCGCTGGCCGCCGGAAAGCGCCTTGGGCAGCCGATCCAGATAGGGGGTCAGCTGAAGGATGCCGGCGGCCTTTTCAACCGCGGCGTCGATTTCCGAACGGGTCTTTTTGGCGATCTTCAGGGCGAAGGCCATGTTGTCGCGAACCGTCATATGCGGGTAAAGCGCATAGGACTGGAACACCATCGCGATCCCGCGCTGCGCCGGCGGCACCGCATTCATGACATCGCCGTCGATCTCCAGCGTGCCGCCGGTGATGGTTTCAAGCCCGGCGATCATCCGAAGCAGGGTAGATTTTCCGCAGCCGGACGGGCCGACAAAGACGATAAGTTCGCCCTGCTCGATCGAAAGGTCGATGTCGCGCAGGACATGCACGTCCCCATAGGATTTTTCGACCGAGGTCAGTTTCAGATTGGCCATTTCAATCTCCTAATCGTCTCGGGCCATCAGGCAGCACTGCCACGCACCAAGGTGGATGCGGCCATCCTTTTCGGGGATGACACAGCCTAGGTCCCCGGCTATCCCGCGCCAGCCCGGACCGGGCGCCACAACCGATGCCGGCCTGTCCGAAAGATTGATCGCGACGAAAATTTTCCGGTTTTCACCCTCGCGGAAAAAGCGGATCACCTCGCCCTCTGCCACCATCTCAAGCTGCCGTCCGGTTCGCAGCGCCGGCTCCGCATGGCGAAGCGCGATTGCGCGCCGGTAATGCTCTGGCAAACCGCCCGGAAGGCGCCGCAACCGTGACACGGCCGAGGCGAGATGTTCGGCGGGCACCGGAAGCCAGGGCTTGCCGTCGGTGAACCCGCCATTCGCATTGTCCTGTTGCCAGACCATGGGCGTGCGACACCCGTCACGGCCCTTGAACTCGGGCCAGAATTCGATGCCATACGGGTCCTGCAGGTCTTCCAGCTTCAGATCGGCCTCGGTCAGCCCAAGCTCTTCGCCCTGATAGATGCAGACCGATCCCCGAAGGCAGACAAGCAGCGTGGCATAGGCCCTCAGCGCCGCATCGGACAGATGCCACCGGCTGGCATGACGCACCACGTCATGGTTCGAAAGCGCCCAGCACGCCCAGCCGTCGGGCGCAACGCCATCGAGCTTGGAGAAAACCTCGGCGATACGGCTTGCAGTCAGCGGGGTGCTGGACAGAAACTCGAACGCATAGCACATCTGCATCAATTCGTCGCCCGAGGTGTATTCGCCAAGGATTTCCAGCCCGCGCTGCGCATCCCCGACCTCGCCCACCGCGGCGGCGCCATAGCCATCCATCAGCGCCCTGAGACTTTTCAGGAACGGAATGTTTTCCGGCCGGTTCTTGGAATAGATATGTTCCTGCCAGTTATAGGGGTTGACCGACGGCGCGATCGTGTCGTTGCGGCGACCCGCCGAAAGCGGAGGATTGTCGCGCAACTCCTTGTCGGCAAAATAGAAATTGATGGTGTCCAGACGGAAACCGTCTACGCCCCGGTCCAGCCAGAACCGGGCCACGTCAAGAAGTTCGGCCTGCACTTCGGGCGAGTGGAAGTTGAGGTCGGGCTGGGAGGACAGGAAATTGTGCAGGTAATACTGCATCCGCCGCCCATCCCAGGACCAGGCCGACCCCCCGAACACCGAAAGCCAGTTGTTCGGCGGGGTTCCATCGGGTTTCGGGTCCGCCCAGACATACCAGTCCGCCCGTGGACCGGTCCGGCTGGCGCGGCTGTCGCGAAACCACTCATGGGCGTCCGACGTATGGCTGAGAACAAGGTCGATCATCACGCGAAGTCCAAGGCCATGGGCCCTGGCGACCAGCGCGTCAAAATCCGCAAGGCTGCCGAACATCGGATCGACATCGCGGTAATCCGCGACATCATAGCCAAAATCCTTCATGGGCGAGGTGAAGAACGGCGATATCCAGATGGCATCGACGCCAAGTTCCGCAATGTAATCAAGCCGCTGCGCGATGCCCTTCAGGTCGCCGATGCCGTCGCCATCGGTATCCTGAAAACTGCGCGGATAGATCTGATAGATCACCGCGCCACGCCACCAGTCGCGCGCTCCGGCCAGTTGGCCGCTATCCAGCAAGGTCATAGTTGTCATGTTATCCACCCTTGACAGACCCGGCGAGCAAACCCCGCACAAGGAACCGTTGAAGAAGAAAGAAGACGGCAAGCGGAACCGCGATCGAGACGAAGGCCGAGGCCGCGAGAATTTCCCAATCGCCCCCGCGCGAGCCGAGAAGGTTCACCAGCCGCCCCGTCAGGACAAGTTTGTCATCCTGCGGCCCAAGGAAGACCAGCGCCACCAGAAGATCGTTCCACGTCCAGAGAAACTGAAAGATCGCGAAACTCGCCAGTGCCGGGAAGGACAGCGGCAGAATGATCCGCGTGAAGATCTGGAAATCGGTCGCCCCGTCGACGCGCGCGGATTCCATGATCTCGCGCGGCAAGCCGGCCATATAGTTGCGTAAGAGATAGATCGCCAGCGGCAGGCCAAAACCGGTATGCGCAAGCCAGATGCCGATATAGCTTTTCGGATCGAAGCCGAGCGCCTGCCCGACCGAGTTGTAAATCGTCAGGAGCGGAATAAGCGACATCTGCAAGGGCACGACCAGCAACCCGACTACGGCGGCGACAATCAGCGACCGGCCCGGAAACGGCATCCAAGCAAGCGCATAGGCGGCAAAGGCCGCGATCAGGATCGGGATCACCGTCGACGGAACCGCCACCGTCATCGAATTCAGGAACGACCGGCCAAGTCCGGCGGCCGTCAGCACGTTCCAGTAGTTCTCGGTTGTGAACCGGGGCGGTGTCTCTGCGGTGTAGAAAATCCGCTGCCCCCGGCCACCGGCAAAGCTTTCCGGCCCCGAAAGGGTGAAACTGCCGTCCGACGCAACGCTCAGGCGGACATCGCCCGGCAGTTCGGCAACCTCGCCCGCCGCAAAGGCCGCGGGTTCGCGTGAGGAAAAGCCGAAGGCTGAAATCGTGCCGCCGCCTTGTTCCAGCACATTTCCGTCCAGCACATAACGCCCGTCCTCAAGCCGTTCCCCGTCACCGGCCGGCGCGCGAAAAAGAAGGTTCTGGGATGAACTCGACAGTGCCGTCCACCATCCCGAAACCGCGATCTGGTCCTTGTCGCGCAGCGATGACACCAGAAGCCCCGCTGTCGGCAAGGTCCAAAGAAGAACGAATGCAAGCACCGAAAGATGAACGGCCCAGCCCAGAGGTGACTTTGCGCCCGCAATCATCATTTGCCCTCCATTTCCCGCCGCGCATTGCGGATGTTCCAGATCATGATCGGCACGACCAGAACCATGATCACCAGCGCGATGGTTGCCCCGCGACCGAAATCGCCGCCGCCCCGGAACATCCAGTCGAACATGAGATTGGCCAGAACGTTCGAATTCCACTGACCGTTGGTCATGGCCAGAACGATGTCGAAGACTTTCAGGACAGTGATGGTGATCGTCGTCCAGACGACCGCGATCGTGCCCCAGATCTGCGGCACCATGATGCGAAAGAAGATCTGCACCCCCGACGCCCCGTCCAGCACCGCCGCCTCGATCGTTTCCTCGGGGATACCGCGCAGCGCGGCCGAAAGGATCACCATCGCAAATCCGGTCTGGATCCAGACGAGGATCGCCATCAGCAGGAAATTGTTCCAGAACGGGATCGCGATCCACGCCTGAGGTTCGCCGCCGAAGGCTACGACGATCGCGTTCAATATGCCGATCTGGTCGCTGCCCGCGGCCCGATAGTCATAGACGAATTTCCAGATGACCGCGGCGCCGACGAACGAAATCGCCATCGGCATGAAGATCAGCGATTTTGCAAGGTTACCCCAGGCGATCCGGTCCGTAAGCGCGGCCGCAAGAAGGCCAAGAAAGGTCGATGCGGCGGGAACGACGAGAAGCCAGAGGAAGTTGTTGAACATGGATTCGCGGAACCCCGCGTCGCCCAGCAGCCACCGGAAATTGTCGAGCCCGACAAACCTGTCCCCGCTGCGGTCATGGAAGGCCAGCCATGTCGACGCGATCACCGGGTAGACAAGGTAAAGGCAGAGGGCAAACAGCGCGGGGGCAAGAAACAGCCAGGGCCGTACCAGTGCTGCCCGGCGAATGTTGCGCGAGGCGGTTTGCATGTCGGGGGCACGCGACGGAAATATCCGGTCGAGGATCGCGTTTGCCCCCCAGAAGTAGACGACGGCCCCGGCGATACCCAGCGCGATCGTCAAGAGAGCCATCCAAAGCTGGTTCATCCCCACCTCCCGAGAATTGGCGGGGCTTCGTTGGAAAGCCCCGCACTGACAGTCAGGTTGAAAACCGCTACTTGAGCGCGTCCCAGGCGGCCTGGATCTCGGCGCCGACATCGGCCGCCGACTTGCCACCGGCATAATCGACCATGCCGGTCCAGAACGCACCCGCGCCGATCTTGCCCGGCATCAGGTCAGAGCCGTCAAACCGGAATGTGGTCGCGTTCAGCAGGATTTCGCCCTGCTTTTTCAGCGCGTCATTGGCGTAGGCATCGGGGTTGACCGACTTCAGCGGCGTCAGGAAGCCGGACTGCGCCATCCAGAGCTCATGCGCGATCGGGGCCTTCAGCCAGTCGATGAACGCGCGGGACGCGTCGCTGTCCTTGGTGATCATCGCCAGCGTTCCGGCGCCCAGAACGGGTTTGCCAAGATCCTTGCCCGCATAGGCCGGCATGTAGAAGAAATCGGCATCCACACCCAGTTTCGTACCCTCGGGGAAGAACGAAGGGATGAACGACGCCTGATGATGCATGTAGCATTTCGGGGGCGAGGCAAACAGCCCGGCCGGGCTGTCACGGAAATCGGTCGTGGCAACCGCCGCCGCGCCACCGTCGACAAAGGCATCGTTACGGGCGAACCAGCCGAATTCATCGATCGCGCCGATCACGGCCGGATCGGTGAAGGGAACCTCGTTCGTGACCCATTTGTCATAGACATCGGGGGACTGCGTGCGCAGCATCATGTCCTCGACCCAGTCGGTCGCCGGCCAGCCGGTCGCCCCGCCGGACCCCAGCCCGATGCACCATGGCGTTCCGCCATCGGCGACGATCTGCTCGGTCAGCGCCTTCAGATCCTCCATGGTCTGCGGCACTTCATAGCCGGCATCCTCGAAATTCTCGGGCACGTACCAGACCAGCGACTTCACGTCGATCTTGTAGGGAAAGGCGTAAAGCGCCCTTGTGCCGTCCGCCCCGTTGTAGCTGCCAAGGCCGACCCAGCTTTCACCCGCGGCGTAGTTGTCACGCAGCCAGGCTTCGGTGTCCGCGCCAAGCGGCGCCAGCAAGCCCTTCGCGGCCAGATCGCCGATCAGGCCCGGCTGGGGAAGCACGGCAATATCCGGCGGCGAACCGGCCTGCGTATCGATGACGATCTGCTGTTCGTAGTTTTCCGACGACGAGTAGTTGACCGTGGCGCCCGTGGCGGCCGCGAAATAGGCAAGCACGCTTTCCACCAGAACCTGATCCTCGCCCCGCCAGGGTCCGAAGATGGTCAGCGTCTGTCCGCTGAGGTCATGGGCCGCCGCGAATGCGTCGTAGCTCGCCCAGTTGAAACGGCCATCCTCGCCCGGGGCGAATTTGAGATCGGCCCCATTGGCCGCAACACCATGCAGCGCAAGCACGGCCGCGCTCGCCGCGAGATATCTGAACATTCGATCCTCCCTTTTCGCGATCCTGTCGCGATTCCCGTCAAGCGATCCAAAGCGCTTTGACTAACGCAAAATGCAGCAGTGAGATGCGTCTGTCAACAAAATCCGCTCCGATCGTGGCAAAATGGAATATTAGTGCGAATATTCAGCTAGATAGTAAGTGCCCGGTCATTGACGACCGGGGGAAATCCACCTAGACTCATGCCAATCGAAGCGCTTTGGCCATAAAAGTGATTTGGTAACGAACCGATGAACCTGAGGGAACTCTCTGAACTGCTGGGGTTATCCCAAACCACGGTCAGCCGCGCGCTGAACGGCTATCCGGAGGTTTCCGAACACACACGCCGCAGGGTTTCCGATGCGGCGCGAAAGCACAACTACCGCCCCAACACCAAGGCAAAGGCTCTGGCGACCGGACGGACGATGTCCATCGGCCATGTGATCCCGGTTTCCACAAAGCATGAACTCGTGAACCCGGTCTTTGCCGATTTCATCGCGGGCGCGGGCGAGGTCTATGCCAAATCCGGCTATGACATGGTCCTCTCGGTTGTCTCGGACGCGGACGAGGAACGGAGCTATCGCGACATGCATGCCAAGGGGAATGTCGATGGCGTCATCGTGCACGGCCCGAAACGCAACGATTACCGCATTCCGCTTCTGACCAAGCTTGGCCTGCCCTTTGTCGTCCATGGGCGTTCGGACGGGGTCGAGCATCCCTATTCGTGGCTCGACGTGAACAACCGGCGCTCGTTCGCGCGCGCGACCCGGTTTCTGACCGACCTTGGACATCGCCGGATTGCCCTGCTGAACGGTCTGGAGGACATGGATTTCGCCATCCGCCGGCGTGCGGGCTATGAAAGCGCCCTTGCGGATGCCGGAATTGCGGTCGATCCGGCCCTGATGCGCAGCGACGAGATGACCGAAAATTACGGATTCCGCTCCGCCTGCGCGCTTTTTCGGTTGCCCGACCCGCCGACCGCTTTTCTGACCAGCTCGCTCCTGATCGCGATGGGTGTGCGTCGTGCGGCCGAAGATCATGACATGAAGCTTGGCCGCGATATCTCGGTGGTCACCCATGACGATGAGCTGAGCTATTTCGGCAACGAAGGCGATGTCCCGATCTTCACCGCAACCCGGTCCTCGGTCCGCGAGGCAGGGCGCCTTGTCGCCCAGATGCTGATCGCCCGGATTGCCTCGGCGGATGGCGGCACAGAGGAACACCTTCTGGACGCCGGTCTGATCGTCGGACAATCGACCGGACCGGCGCGGCCCTTTCCCCGGCAGGGTTGAAGCGGCCATGGCCCCGCTTCCCCTGTTCGACCGCAAGGATTTTCCACCCGGGTTCACCTTCGGCGCGGCGACATCGGCCTATCAGATCGAAGGGTCCGGGTTCGGCTCGGCCGGGGTCAGTCACTGGGACAGCTTTGCCCAAGGTCCGGGGAACGTGATCCGCGGCGAGAACGGAGCCAGGGCCTGTGATCATTTCCACCGCTGGGCGGAGGACCTTGACCTTGTGGCCGGTGCCGGATGCTCGGCCTACCGGTTTTCGCTGAACTGGTCGCGCGTTCAGCCGGATGGGCGCAAGACCGACCCGGCCGGAGCAGATTTCTATGATCGTTTGGTCGACGGGATGCTGGCGCGCGGCATCCAGCCCTCGGCAACGCTCTATCACTGGGATCTGCCCTCGGCGCTCGCCATGCGCGGAGGCTGGTGCAACCCCGATATCGCATGGTGGTTTGCCGAATATGCGCAGGCCGTGCAGGCCCGGATCGGCGACCGGCTGCAGAGCCTCGCCACGATAAACGAACCGTGGTGCGTCGCGTGGCTTTCGCATTACCTCGGCCATCACGCGCCCGGCCTGCGCGATATTCGCGCGGCCGGTCACGCGATGCACAATATCCTTGCCGCCCATGGGCATGCCCTGTCTTCGTTGCGCGCGGCCGGCTGCCGGAACGCCGGGATCGTCCTGAACTTCGAACCGATGTTTCCGCTGACGGATGCGGCCGATGACCATGCGGCGACCGAACGTTCCGATGCGATCTTCAACCGCTGGTTCGCCGAGGCCATCACCCGCGGGCGTTATCCCGAACCGGCCATGGACGGGCTGGAACCGCATCTTCCGACCGGCTGGGCAAGGGACATGCCCGCGATCTCGGGAAAGCTCGACTGGCTTGGGGTCAACTATTACACCCGCAGCTTCCACAGCGCCGCCCCGGGGTTGCCCTGGCCGCATGTCGCGACGCACTCCGCCAATCCCGCCAGCCCGGCTGCGACGACCGACATGGGATGGGACATCTATCCGCGCGGGCTGGAGGAAACATTGCTTCGCGTGTCACGCGACCTCGCCCCGGGCCTGCCACTCGTCGTGACCGAGAATGGCGCGGCCTTTGATGACAAGATGCAAAACGGCCGTATCGACGATGCCGACAGGATCGCCTTCCTGGCCGATCATCTGGCCGCGACACGCCGCGCCATTGACGCGGGGGTGGACGTGCGCGGCTATTATTTCTGGTCGCTTCTCGACAATTTTGAATGGGCCATGGGATTTGATAAGCGTTTCGGTCTGGTACATGTTGACCGCGAGAGTATGAAGCGTACACCGAAAGCGTCCTATCACGCGTTGAAATCCGCCCTAATTCAGGAATGACCAGATGACCACCCAGCCGACCCTTTTGGTGGCAGATATCGGCGGAACGAACACTCGGGTCGCCCTGAGTGACGGGGCGACGATCAGGGTTGCGACGGTGCGCCGATACGCGAATGCCGCGCATGGTGGCCTGACCGATATTCTGAGGACATTTCTTGACGAAACCGGCCAGCCCGAATGCGCCGGCGCCTGTATCGCCGTGGCGGGGCCGGTCCATGACAATCGCGCCCAGATGACAAACCTCGACTGGCTGATCACCCCCGACGATGTGGCGAAGGTCAGCGGCGCGCCGCTTGTCCGCATTCTGAACGATCTTCAGGCGCAGGGTCACGCGCTCGGCAATCTTGCCGGTGGAAAAGTCACGCTGCTTTGCCCGGCCCGGTCCGCGCGGGCACCCTCCATCGATCCTCCGGTCCAACTGGTGATCGGCGTGGGCACGGGCTTCAACGCCGCCGCCGTCCACGACGTGGCGGGCCTGCGCCTCGTCACCGCCTCTGAAAGCGGCCATGCAACCCTGCCCGTCATGACATCGCAGGATTTCGCACTTTCGCGCGACATCGCCGCCCGGAACGGTTTCGCGGCGATCGAGGACGTCCTTTCCGGCCGCGGGCTGGCGGCGCTTTATCGCTGGCATGCGGCACAGGCGGGCAGCACGGCCACCCCGGATGCCGCCGAAATCATGACCGCCATCGCCGATGGACAGGACCCGGTCGCCCTTGCCGTTGCCGGTCATTTCATGCGGATGCTTGGACGGGTGGCCGGAGATCTTGCCCTGTCCTATCTGCCTTTCGGCGGCATCTATCTGATCGGCGGCGTGGCGCGCGCCTTCCGCGACCACTATGCCACATACGGTTTTTCCGACGCGTTCCGTGACAAGGGCAGGTTTACGGACTTTCTTGGCAGGTTTTCCATCCATCTGGTCGAGGATGACTACGCCGCGCTTACCGGTTGCGCGGCCTGCCTTGCCCAGCAACTGGGCGGGGCTGCCTGACGGCTCTTCCGGGCAGGGCCGTCGGCCGGCGCCTTACCGCGAACGAAGATAGTCGATCAGGTTCCGGGTAGAGCCGTCCTTGCCTTCCGCCGTCGCCTCGCCGGTCAGGACCGGTTCCAGCGCCACGGCCAGCTCCTTGCCCAGCTCCACCCCCCATTGATCAAAGGAATTGATCCCGAGGATCACCCCTTCGGTGAACACGCGGTGTTCGTAAAGCGCGATGATCTGACCAAGGGTAAAGGGCGTAAGCCTGGGATAGAGCAATGTCGTCGAAGGCCGGTTGCCGGGAAAGACCCTGTGATGCGCCTGACGCTCCAGCTCGTCGCCCTCAAACCCCTTCCGGATCATCAGCGCCCGCGCCGTCTCGATCCCCCGGCCAAGCATCAGCGCCTCGGACTGGGCAAGGCAGTTTGCCGCCAGCAACCGGTGCTGATGGGCCAGTTCCGGCTCATGCCCTTCCCGGCCCAGCAGGAATTCGCATGGGACAACCCCGGTCCCCTGATGGATCAGTTGGTAAAACGCGTGCTGGCCGTTTGTCCCCGGCTCACCCCAGACGACGGGGCCGGACGCATGTTGCAAAACCGTGCCGTCCATCGCAACCCGCTTGCCGTTGCTCTCCATTTCCAGCTGCTGAAGATAGGCCGGCAACCGCGAAAGGCGCTGCTCATAGGGCAGGACGGCCCGCGTCGGATAGCCGCAGATCTGGTGGTTCCAGATACCGATCAACGCCAGCATGACCGGCATGTTCTCGGCAAGGGGGGCGGATTGGAAATGCGCGTCCATCGTCGCGCCCCCGTCCAGAAACCCGCCGAACCCTTCCGGCCCGATGGCCAGCATCAACGACAGCCCGATCGGGCCCCAGACCGAATAGCGCCCGCCGACCCAATCCTCGAAACCGAAGACACGGGACGGATCGATGCCAAAGGCCGCGGTCCTTTCGGCAGAGGTGGAGACGGCGGCAAATTGCCTGCCCGGAGTGTCAAGCGCCTGCGCCATCCAGGATTTCGCCGCCTCGGCATTGGTCATCGTCTCGATCGTGGTGAACGTCTTCGACGCGACGATCACCAGGGTCGTGGCGGGGTTCAGCCCTTTCAGAACGTCATGGACATGCGCCCCGTCGACATTCGAGACGAAGTGCGTCTTCGGCCCATCCGCATAGGGTTGCAGGGCGATGGTGGCCATCGCCGGTCCAAGGTCGGACCCGCCGATGCCGATATTGACGACGTCGGTGTATTTGCCCCCTGCCCCGGCTATCCGGCCCGAGCGGATATCGCGCGAAAACTGCACCATCCGGGCATGGACCTCGCGGACCGGTCCCATGACATCGGCCCCGTCCACGAAGACGGACCCGCCAAGGTTACGCAGCGCCGTGTGCAACACCGCGCGCCCTTCGGTCTCATTGATCTTCGCGCCGGCGAACATCGCCTCGCGTCGCGAGGACAGGCCCGACGCTTCGGCAAGGCGCACCAGCAGGTCACGCGCATGCGCATCCACCGACGTCTTGGAATAGTCAAACAGCAGGTCGTCTGCGGCGATTGAAAACTGACTTGCCCGTGCCGGCGACTGAAACAGATCGGCGATCGGTCGCTCGGCATGCGCGGCGCGATGGTAATGCAGGTCTTCCCAGATACTCATTTCCGCACCCCAAACCTTTCTTTCATGGCGCCCAATGGACCGTGGCATCGTTCAGGACGACACCGACCGGGGCCTTCAGCGGCGGCAATTCGGCCGCCGCCTCGATCGCGTCGCGCTTGTCCTGCCCCGTGATCAGGATATGCGTGTTCAGCGCGCCCGCCAAAACCGGAGCGGTCAGCGTCACGCGCGGCTCTGCCGCGCCCGGCGCGCGCATGGCAAGCACCGTTGGCGCATCCTCTGCCAGCGCGTCCTGCAAGCGGTCGGCGCCGGGAAAAAGCGAGGCCGTGTGCATGTCCGCCCCCATGCCCAACAGCAAGACCGAGATCGGCAGAAGGGGCGCGATCGACGCCTCAAGGGCTGGCAGCGCATCCTCGGGCGTGGCCGTCGGGGCGTAGAGCGGCACGAACGCCGCCCCGGACGCGCGCCCGGTCAGCAACCTGCGGCGAAGCTGCGCCGCATTCGACCTTTCATGACTTTCGGGGACCCATCTTTCATCGTTCAACAGAACTGACACCCGCTCCCATTCCAGCCGGACATCGGAGAGAATATCGAAGACCGGCCCCGGGGTCGTCCCGCCCGGCACGCAAAAGGTGACCCTGTCGCGCTGACGCAGCGCCATGGACAGATCCGAGGTCAGCTGATCGGCCAGCCCGAACATAAGAAGGTCGCGGTCTGGATAGGCGATGAAGTTCATTCGCGTATCTCGCGCCAGCGCCGTCCATCACGGTGAAGCAGCATCAGCGCGTCCTCGGGGCCTGACGATGTCGGATCATAGGGCTTGGGCCTTTCGTCCCGCGCCTCCCAGTCCGCGATGATCGGATCGGTCCAGGCCCAGGCCGCCTCAACCTCGTCTCCGCGCATGAACAGCGTCTGGTTGCCGCGGATCACATCCATGATCAGACGTTCGTAGGCATCGGGAATTTCCGCCCCGCTGTCCCCGAGCGCCTCGGCAAATGACATGTCGAGCGGGACCTCCTTCAGGCGCATGCCGCCCGGGCCCGGCTCCTTGATCATGACCGAAAGCGTCATGCCTTCATTCGGTTGCAGGCGGATCGACAGCACATTCTCGCGCCAGGCTTCCTCTTCCCCGAAGATCGAATGCGGGACTTCCTTGAAGACAACCGCGATCTCTGACGCACGTCCGCGCAACTTCTTTCCGGTCCGCAGATAGAAAGGTGTGCCCTTCCAGCGCCAGTTCGCGATCCCGACCCTGAGCGCCACGAAACTTTCGGTGCGCGATGCCGGGTTTTCGACATCCTCGACATAGGACTTGCCGCCATCCTTGCCATTACCGGCGCGGTATTGCCCGCGCACGATGTCATCCGGCTCTACCGGTTCCAGCGCGTGGATCACCTTCAGCTTTTCATCCCGCACCGCGTCCGGATCAAAGCGGTAGGGCGCTTCCATCGCGATCAGGCACAAAAGCTGCATCAGGTGGTTTTGCACCATATCGCGCATCGCGCCAGAGCGGTCGTAATACGCCCCCCGCCCGCCAACGCCGACGGTTTCGGCCACGGTGATCTGGACATGATCGACATGGCGCGCATTCCACAAGGGTTCGAACAGGATATTGGCAAAACGGACGGCCATGAGGTTCTGGACCGTTTCCTTGCCAAGGTAATGATCGATCCGGTAGATCTGGCTTTCGTGAAAATGCAGGGCCAGGGTCCGGTTCAGCTCTTTCGCGCTGGCCAGGTCCCGGCCAAAGGGCTTTTCAACCACGATCCGGGATGACGCCGATGCAATCCCGTGGTGATGCAGCCTTTCGGCCAGATCGCCGAACAGGGATGGCGCAACCGAGAAATAGAATGCCTGGACGGTGTTCGCCCGCACCATGCCCGCCAGAGCCTTCCATCCGCTTTCGCCCTTGGCGTCGACCGAGACGTAGAACAGATGGCTGGAGAAGCGCGCGATGCTTTCCGCGTCGCGTTGCTTCGGCCCGACGAATTCCTCGATGGCCGAGGAAACGAAGGCCCGGAACTCCTCGTCGTTCATTTCGGTCCGGGCCGATCCGATGATGCGCGAGGATTCGGGAACCTGCCCGGCGATGAACCGCCGGTACAGTCCCGGAAAGATCTTGCGACGGGAAAGATCGCCGGTCGCCCCGAAAACGACCAGGTCGAACGGATCGACCGGAATCACGCGTGAGACCATGTTTTCCGTTCCTTTGTCGATATGATAGCGCTAACGGTTTCGCTCTTACCGCCACTTTCGGACGGAGTCTAGCATTCTAGACAAGGCTTCGCCAATCACCGCATTCGCAGAAAAGATCACCGGCCCCGCCTCCGCGTCTTTCGCGTGTGCATCCACGGCGGCGGCGCCGGTCCCGCCAGGGAATGTTCCGGACCAGCGGTCCCGTGGCATTTCCAAAAGCGCGTGGGGCGGCAACTCCGCCCGGTGGTCTTCGGGATCGCGCCGACATGGTCCCCCCCGGCGCCCTGCACGCGCCGGGTCTGGAAAACGCCGCGCGGGGTTCGACCCCACGGCGCGCCGTCAATGTCTCAGGCATTGACGTCGACGACGACCCTGCCCTTGACCTGACCTTTCAGGATGTCGCGGCCCAACTGGGGAAGATCGCTCAACGTGGCGGGGCGGATCATTTCCTCAAGCTTGTCCATGGGCAGATCCCCCGCAATCCGTTCCCATGCGCGCAGGCGGTTGGCATAGGGCTGCATCACGCTGTCGATGCCCAGAAGGTTCACCCCGCGCAGGATGAAGGGGGTGATCAACGCGCCATCGATTGCCGCGCCACCCGCCAGCCCGACCGCCGCGACCGAACTGCCGTATTTCATCTGCTTGAGCACCCGGCCCAGCATCGCGCCGGCAACCGCGTCGATAGAGCCGGCCCATGCCTCGCCTTCCAGCGGTTTGCGGGTGACTTCCGTCAATTCTTCGCGGGCCACGATCTGCGCGGCGCCAAGCCCTTTGAGATAATCCGCCGTCTCGGGCCGGCCGGTCACCGCCGCGACCTCATGGCCAAGATTGGCAAGGATCGCGGTCGCGACGGATCCGACACCGCCCGCCGCACCGGTCACCAGCACCGGACCGTGACCCGGCCGAAGCCCGTGATCTTCCAGCGCCATGACCGACAGCATGGCCGTCAGACCGGCCGTGCCCACCCCCATCGCCTGCCGTGTGGTTAGCCCGGCAGGCAAAGGCACCAGCCAGTCCGCGCGGACCGAGGCCTTTTGCGCATAGCCGCCCCAA
>JAGRDO010000040.1:223-57865 GCA_020447005.1 Paracoccaceae bacterium | reverse complement strand
GTCAGCACGACCTTGTCGCCCGGCTTGTATCGCGGGTCCGACGATGTCTCGACCGTGCCGGCGAAGTCGATCCCGGGCACATGGGGGTAGGTGCGGACAAGGCCGCCGCCCGGCCCGATGCAAAGCCCGTCCTTGTAGTTCACCGTCGAATATTCGACCGCGACACGTACGTCGCCTTCGGGCAGCCGGTCCTCACCGATCTCTTGCACCGAGGCGCTTGTCTTTCCTTCTGCGTCCTTTTCGACGATCAGAGCCTTTATCATCCTGATTTCCCTGTATTTGACCAAGATTGATCCGCACCGCTCACCCGGCCCTTCCGGCCCGCGATCCGATGCCCGCCGCGTTTATTTCGGCCCGTGCCAGTCGATCTGGCAAATCTCGGCCGAACGCCCATCGAAATCCCAGACACGGCCAAAGGCCCGCACCCTTCCCTGTGACGCCTTGGCGACAGTGATGTCGGGGCCCATCCAGTATTCGGTATTGGTCACGACGATATCCTCGCCGCCATGCCCGGCGACCGGGGCGACCTCGCCCTTGATGGCGCGTCCCACGACAAGACGGCGGGTCTTTCCCTCGGTCTCATAGCTGACCGGGGCCTTTTCGGCGCCCAGAAACTCGCTGACCAGCACCTTGAAAAGGCCCGTTGTCCCGCGCGCCTGACCGGTAAAGACCTTCAGAAGACCGTCATAGGCCTTGTCGCTCGCCCGGTCATCGATATAGGCGGCGGCCTTCCAGTTGCCCCGCCCCATCCGGCCCGGAATTTCCAGAAGAAGGCCCACGTTCAGGCCCGACAGGTTCTCGCCATCGAAATGACCGGCGTCGATACGTATCCCCGCCCAGCCCATGCAATAGCCTTCGGTCGGCGGATGATCGCCAAGCGAAATGACACAGGGGCAGAAGACCGTGCAGTTGCAGTTGAGGATCAACTCCCCCTTGATCGCCCATTCCGGCAAAGCGTCAGCCATCTCTTCGTGCTCCATCAGTTGAAGTGCAGGGCGCGAAGGGCGACGAAGCCCCCCGCCGCGATCAGTGCCACCCCGGCGGGCCGGGTCAGCGGGCGCCCGATATCGGGCAGTTTTTCCAGTGTCATGAACAGCGTCGCGGCGCCCATCCAGATCAGGTTCATCACCCCGCCGACAAAGCCAAGCGCCATCAGCGCCCAGCAGCATCCAAGGCACAGCGCCCCAAGATGCAGGCCCATCGAAAAGGCCGCAGGCGCCCCCGGCCGCCAGCGCTCGATGAAATAGGTCAGCGGCATGCGGCACTTGGTCAGACAGGCGTCTTTCAGTGCCGTGAACTGATATGCGCCCGCGCCGATCAGCAGCAGGAAGGTCAGCCAGGGGGACAGGCTGGCCCCGAAAGGCGTCAGAAGACCGGCGCGCGCCAGCGCCCATTGCGCCCCGGCACCGGCGACAGACGCGCCGAGCCAGACGACAAGATACCCCGCGACCAGCGCCGCAATCCCTGCCCGGTCCGTGGCCCCCGCCGCGCCAAGGTCGGCAAAGCCGCGCAATGCCGGCACGAAGGTCGGCAGCATCATCGCGGTGGCCATCAGCGCCCACATCGACCAAAGGGCAAAGGGTCCGGCCTGACCGGCCCCGGCACAAAGCGCCGCCCAGAATTCCGCGGGGATGGATCCCTGCCCGGCCCCGGGAACATCGGTGGCCATCACGGCAACCGCGACCCAGGCCAGAAGGATAAGACCATAAAATCCGACCCATCCAAGGCTGCGCGGCCGGAACCATGACACCATACGCTTGTCGGCTGGCATGCTCGGCGCGGACATGTCGGATTCCGGAGAAAAAGGATGGACGATCGAAGGTGACATCCCTAAGGTCCACCCTACCGAGGCAATTGTCAAACAATTAACGTCTGACAGATCAAGACACGGGCGCGATGGAAAAGCTCAGACTGGGCGCGGAAGGCGAATTACCGATCCGGATTGCCGAAGGCATTCGAAGCGCCATCGTCGAGGGCCGGCTGATCGTTGACGAACGCCTGCCATCCGAACAGGAACTGGCCGAGAAGTTCGGCGTCTCGCGCCCGACCGTCCGTGAAGCCCTGAAACGGCTTGCGGCGCAAAGCCTGATCCGCACGCAGCGGGGCGCGACGGGCGGCGCCTTCGTCAACCGGCTTTCTTATGACGAGGCGCGCGACCAGCAGGTCACCACCTCGACCCTGCTTCTTTCGATGAACGCCATCGATTTCGAGACCGCCTGCGAAGCGCGCTATGCGCTCGAACGCGCCTGCGTGCCCTTCGCCGCCGCGCGGCGCGGGCCCGATCACCTTGCGGCGATGCGGGCCGAAATACACCGCCAGCGCCAGACGGACCTCTCGGACCCGGGTTTCTGTGCCTCCGATGTCGCCTTTCACCGCGCATTGGTCGATGCCGCGGGCAACCCTGTCCTGTCCTATCAGCTTGCCGGCGCGGTCGAGGCGATGCAGCCCCTGATGAACATGATCACCTTTACCGCGCGGTCGCGCGACAGGATCGTCTCTCTGCACACGGCGATTGCCGATGCGATCGAGGCGCGCGATACCGCCACGGCGGAGGCGACCCTGTCGAAACTGGCCGAATACACGCTCAGCATGGCCGCGGATATCAGGGCGCAGCGACGGTCGCGGAAGGCACGCTGATCCGCGGGCCGCGGTGGCGACCGGGGCGAAGGGGCAGACAAGTTCGCCGAGCTTTCGGCACTGGCCATCGGCCCGGATCTTCGGCAGGGGCGCCCCGCGGCGCCTCCTTGCGGTTCATCCCGCCGCTTTCGCCGCCCGCTCTTCCAGAAGCCGCGTCAGCCAGTCCGGGTCCATCTCGGGAACGGAAGACAGCAAAAGCTCGGTATAAGGATCGTGGGGCGGCTGGAACATCTGATCCTTCGGCCCCTGTTCGACCACCCTGCCATTCTGCATGACCACGACCTCATCGGCAATCGCGCGCACGGTCGCCAGATCGTGGGTGATGAACATATAGGCAAGGTCGAACTCGCCCTGAAGCCGGTCGAGCAGCTTCAGGATCCCTTCGGCGACAAGCTGGTCCAGCGCCGAAGTCACCTCGTCGCAGATGATGAACTGCGGCTCGGCCGCCAGCGCACGGGCAATCCCGATCCGCTGTTTCTGCCCGCCCGAAAGCTCGGATGGCAGGCGGTCGATATAGGTGTCCGGCTCCAGCTCGATCAGGTCCAAAAGCGCGCGCACCCGTTCGTTCAGGGCCTTGCCATTAAGGCCAAGATACATCTGCGCCGGGCGCCCGATCAACTCGCGCAGACGCAACTTCGGGTTCAGCGCCGTATCGGCCATCTGATAGATCATCTGCGCCTGGCGAAGCTGGTCGCGGTTGCGTTTGCGATAATCGGGGGGCAGCGTCTTGCCGTTGAACAGAACCTGCCCCTGACGCGGCGGCAAAAGCCCGGTGATCACCCGCGCGGCCGTCGACTTTCCCGACCCGCTTTCGCCCACCACGGCCACCGTGCGCCTTTTGTGAATGTCGAAATTGATGTTCTTGAGGATATCGACCTGCCCGTAACCGGCGGTCACGCCCTTGACCGCGACGACCGGAACAGTCCCTTTCCTGACCGGCGGCTGGGTCGGGCGCGCATAGCTGCGCACCGCCCAGAGGGACTTTGTGTAATCCTCTTTCGGGGCGGAAAGCATCGTCCGCGTGTCCGCCTCCTCGACCTCGTTCCCGCGCAGGAGAACCTTGATCCTGTCGGCCATCTGAGCAACCACGGCCAGATCGTGGGTGATGTATATCGCGGCCGTGTCGAAGCGGGCCACGATATTGCGGATCGCCGAAAGCACCTCGATCTGCGTGGTCACGTCAAGGGCGGTGGTCGGCTCGTCAAAGATGATCAGGTCGGGACGGCATGCCATGGCCATCGCGGTCATGGCGCGTTGCAACTGACCGCCCGAGACCTGATGGGGATAGCGGAAACCGATCTCATCGGGGTTCGGCAGTTGCATTCGGCGGTAAAGTTCGACCGCGTCGCGATGCGCCTCCTGCTCGCTCATCACCCCGTGTTGCACCGGCGTTTCGCTGTACTGGTCGATAAGCTTGTGCGCGGGGTTGAAGCTGGCGGCCGCGGACTGCGCGACATAGGCGATGCGCTTGCCGCGCAGCCCCCTTTTCTTCGCGTCGCTTGCCGCCAGCAGGTCGATCCCGTCGAAATCGATGGTTCCGCCCGAAATCCGGCAACCGTCGCGGACAAATCCCATCGCCGCAAGCCCAAGCGTCGATTTGCCCGCGCCGCTTTCACCGATCAGACCAAGAACCTCGCCCTTGTGCAGGGTCAGGTCCACACCCTTGATGATCGGGGACCAGACCTCTTCGGAATGGCCGTCGATCCGGACGTCGCGCATGGTCAGCAGGACAGGTTTGGCGGCGGTATCCTTCATGGCCTCACTCCTTCAACCCGCTGGCGCGGTGCAGCGACCAGTCCACCACGAAGTTCACCGCCACCGTCAGAAGCGCGATCGCACCGGCCGGCAACAGCGGGGTGATGTTGCCGAACGTGATCAGCGATGCGTTGTCGCGCACCATCGAACCCCAGTCCGCGGTCGGCGGCTGGATGCCCAGGCCAAGGAACGACAGCGCCGAGATCATCAGGAAGACAAAGCAGAAGCGCAGCCCGAATTCGGCCACCAGCGGCGCCATCGCATTGGGCAAAATCTCGCGGATGATCAGGCGAAAAAGCCCTTCGCCCCGCAGTTTCGCAGCTTCGATATAATCCATGACCACGATGTTCATGGCCACCGACCGCGCCAGACGAAAGACCCGGGTGGCATCGATCGTGGCAATGACGATCACCATCTTGACGACCGAGGTCCCGAAGATGGTCAGCAAGAGCAGCGCAAAGACCAGCGCCGGGATCGCCATCAGGACATCGACCACCCGGCTCAGCACCTGATCCAGCCAGCCGCCCACGGTCGCGGCCAGAAGCCCCAGGAACGAACCGGCGATGAAGGCAAGCGCCGTCGTCGCAAAGGCGATGCCCACGGTATTTCGCGCCGCATAGATCAGACGGCTGAACATGTCGCGCCCAAGATTGTCGGTGCCAAGTAGATGTGTCGAATCCCAGGGCAGGAACTGCGCGCCCACGATCTCGCGCTCCGAGAAGGGGGCGATGACATGCGCAAAGACCGCGACGAAGACATAGACGAACACGACCAGCATCCCGAACCCGGCCGAAACCGGCGCCGTGCGAAGCATCTTGCGTGTCTCGCCGCGCGTGATCGCGACCAGTGCGGCACGGAAAAGCCAGCCGCTGGCCATCGCGATGGCGATGGCGATGGCAACCTTGAGAAGTGTCAGTAAAAGCGCCATGCCGGCCTCACTTGCGATGAACGAGACGCGGGTTCGACAAGGTCGACAACACGTCCGCAGTCAGGTTGAGCAGCACATAGGCCGCGGCAAAGATCAGCGCCACCGCCTGCACGACGGGGAAATCACGCTTTGACACGGAATCGACCATCAGCTGGCCAAGGCCGGGATAGACAAAGACCACCTCGACGACGACCACCCCGGTAATGAGATAGGCGAGGTTCAGCGCCACCACCGTGATGATTGGCGCCAGCGCATTCGGCAGGGCATGTTTCAGAATGACCCGTCCCGGCGACATGCCCTTGAGCCGCGCCATCTCGATATAGGGCGAGGCCAGCAGGTTGATGATGGCCGCGCGGGTCATCCGCATCATGTGCGCGGTCACGACCAGCGTCAAAGTCAGCGCGGGCAGGAACGTCTTGTAAAGCATGTCGCCAAAGGCGGTTTGCGCATCGACCTGCGCCATCGACGGAAATAATCCGGTCCGCGCCAGAAAGAAGATCAGGATATAGGCCACGAAGAATTCCGGGAACGAAATCGACGTAAGCGCCAGCGCGTTCGCCGCGCGGTCAAAGACCGAATTGCGGTAGAGCGCCGCGAGGATCCCCAGCGTCAGCGACAGCGGTATCGCGATCGCGGCCGCGTAAAGGGCAAGGAACAGCGTATTGCTCAGCCGGGTGGCGATAAGGTCCGAAATCGCCCGCTTGTTCGCAAGCGACGTTCCGAAATCGCCCTGAACCGCGCCGGCAAGCCAGTTGAAATAGCGGATATGCGCCGGAAGATCGAGCCCAAGCTCACGCCGGAACGCGGCGACCGTCTCGGGCGTGGCGGACTGGCCAAGGATGCTCTTCGCAAGATCGCCGGGCAGAAGCTCGGTCGCCCCGAAGATGATGATCGAGATGACGAAAAGCGTCAGCAGGCCGAGGCCGATGCGCTTGGCGATCATGGTCCATATGGCTGTCATGTAACGGCCCCCCGAAATTCATGGTTGTCGCACGGGCTCTCTGGCCCGGCTTGGCCCGCTCGGGGCAAGTGGCCCCGGCGCGGACGCCGGGGCCGGGATCATCAGGCGAACCACCAGCGCTCGACGCAGCGGAACCCGTCGAGGCCCCAGTTCGTCGCAACCTGGTCCGGCGTCGCCACCTTGTCGGTATGCGCCATGACATAGCTGGCGAACATCGGCGTGACGGTCGAGCCCTCTTTCTGGCAGATCATCTGCATCTCGTGATACATGTCCTTGCGCTTGGCAAAGTCGAGCTCCGAGCGTGCCGCAAGCAGAAGTTCGTTGAACCGGGGGTTATCCCAATAGCTTTCGTTCCACGGCGCACCGGCGGCATAGGCCGTCGTGAACATCCAGTCCGGCGTCGGACGGCCGCCCCAATAGGACGCGCAGAACGGCTTCTTCATCCAGACGTTGTCCCAATAGGCGTCGTTCGGCTCGCGCACGACCTCGATATTGATGCCGGCGGCGGCGGCCTTTTCGGAATAAAGGACGGCTGCGTCGACCGCCCCCGCAAAGGCCGCGTCCGCTGCGGAAAGCTGGATGTTGAGCGAATCCATGCCCGCTTCCTTCAGGTAGAACTTCGCCTTGTCCGCGTCATAGGCATGCTGTTCGAGATCGGCGGCAAAGAACTGGTCGCCCGGTCCGATCGGATGGTCGTTGCCGACCGCGCCATAGCCGCCAAGGATCTTCTGCACCATTTCCTCGCGGTCGATGGCGTATTTCAGGGCCAGACGCACGTTGTTGTCGCTGAACGGAGCCGCGCGGTAATCCATCGGGAAAACGAAGTGCTGCGTACCCGTGGTCGCCAGGATCTTGATGCCGGGCGCCTGCGACAGAAGACCGACCGTGTTGATATCGACCTTGTCGATCACGTCGACCTGACCGGTCAGCAGCGCGTTCTGGCGCGCGGTGGAATCGAGGATCGAATAAAGCTCGACCGCGTCGAAATGCGCCCGATCCGCCTTCCAGTAGTTCGGGTTGCGCTTGACCTTGGCGTTGACGCCCGCTTCCCAGCTGTCGACGATATAGCCGCCGGTGCCATCCTCGGTCGCAGGGTCGATCTTGCCGTCCGCGCTCGGCAGGATGGCCAGGTGGTAATCCGACATGATGAAGGGGAAGTCGGCATTGCCGGCCACCAGCGTGAAGACGACCGTGTCGCCATCGATGGCGATGTCCTTGATCTGTTCGACGATCGGCTTTGCGGCCGATTTGCTGTCCTCGCCACGGTGATGGTTGATCGAGGCAACGACATCATCGGGCGTCAGGCTCTTGCCGCTGTGGAAGGTCACGCCGCTGCGGATCTTGAAGCGCCAGGTGGCGGCATCGGCCGAGGCTTCCCAGCTTTCGGCAAGTTCGCCGACCAGCGAGCCGTCGGCGGCGATCTCGGTCAGGTAGTTGACGCGGCAGGCCGCGAAGACCTGCACGAACAGTTCCGACCAGGTCGCCGGATCGAGGCTGTCGGTGGTCGAGCCGCCGGTGATGGCGATGCGCAGGGTTCCGCCCTTCTTCGGCTCGGCCATGGCCTTGCGCATGCTCGCGGGCAGAATCAGCCCCGCCGCACCCAAAGCGGTCGCCCCCTTGAGCAGACCGCGACGGCTGAGCACGCCGCCGTTTTTCATCGTTTCGGTCATTCGTTTCTCCCTTGTTGAATGCGCATCGTCCATGCGCTTGTTACTTTGTGTCCAGTCTCGACACGGCGGCGACAGACGGTCAAGCCTCCTGCTTGTGTTTTTTTGATCTCTTGCGGTTCACAGGCGTGTCCGGTCCGCCGGCAAGGCCCGGCAAGGTTCGTGGCGCGCATTTTGTCGCGGCGCGATCAATTGCCTGAAAGCCTTCTTTGTCTGGCGGTGCTGGCAAACGCCTGCGGAAAAGCACAGGCTCTGTCCAATGCCCCACATATGGGCCAAACCCCGGATCTGCTCTCGTCGCGCAAATCGAAATGCCCCCGCGCCCTGCCCTAGCCATGCCACCTTATGCCTGTGGCGCGGCTATTCAAACAACAAAAAGCGACCCTATGCCCCCATGGACCGACGCCGGCGCGCCCGAACTGAACGGAACCGTCTCTGGCACGGCGTCGGTTGATTTTGTCCGGCCTCAGCTTCAGAATATTGAAATCCGAAGCCGGGCAGGAGTGTTGGCACCCGTGTTGTCAAAAGGGATCACGATACGCTCTTTAGAGCTTTTTGAAGCGATCGTGCGGCTGGGATCGGTGGTGGAAGCCGCACGGGCTTGCGGGCTCAGTCTTCCGGCGGCCTCTCAGCAGATTTCAAATCTCGAAATGTCTCTCGGGGTCACGCTGCTGGACCGCAGCCACCGGCCCCTGACCCCGACACCCGCCGGCCGCCTCTATCTGGCCCGCGTAAGGGATGCGCTTGGTCAGTTGCGGCGGGCAAGTGCGGAACTGGCCGTGCCCGATGTCGCCCATCTTACCAGCCTCAAGCTTGGGATGATCGACGATTTCGATATCGAGATCACGCCCGATCTGGTGCGGGCGCTGGCCAGAAATCTTGAAAACTGCAAGTTCAGCCTGTCAACGCGGCCAAGTCATCAGCTCTTGTCGCTTCTCGCCGAAGGCGCGCTTGACATCGGGGTCGCCGCCACGCCGGAGACGGCCGTCGCGGGCACGACGCAATACACGCTTTTGCGCGAACCTTTCGTGCTGGTGACGCCTGCCGGGTTCCGCGCCGGCGGCAGTGGCGCAGACGTGCTGCCTCAGCTTCCGCTCCTGCGCTATGACCGGGGCCAGATGCTTGGCCGGCAGATCGAATCCTATCTGGCGCGGCACCGGCTTTGCCCGCCCGACCGGTTCGAGATCGACAGCAATCAGTCGATCATGGCTCTGGTGGCCAGCGGGGCGGGCTATTCGATCACGACGCCGCTGGCGTTGATCCGGGCGCGGGAATTTCTGTCCAAGGTCACGATTTCCCCTCTGCCGCTAGACCCCCTTTCGCGCGAGATTGCCCTATACGCGCGCGAAGACCTGCCCGGCTCCATCGGGTCGGAAATGGCGGCCAGCATGCGCGTCATCATCCGCGAACGGCTGATCGCGCCGATGACCGGGCTTGCGCCCTGGCTTGACGCCGAATTTCGCCTTATCGAGGCCTAGCCGCCCCCGGCAGTCCCGCCTTCGGGCCCGCGCTGCCCGTAGTAAAGCCCGACCACATGCTCGGCCTCGGCAAAAAAGAGCCACCGCGCGACAAAGGCCCCGGCCAGATGAAGAAGGGCCGCCACGGCGACCACGGGCGGAACCGGCGGCACGAACAGCATGATCAGCAACGGCAGGACCGAGGCGAAAATCACCGCGATCCAGCGCAGACGGCGCGAATGCTTGCGGCCGACCACATGGATCATTTCCTTCATGAGATAGTTCGAACTTGTATGCGCCGGCGCAAGCACACGGGGCGCCCCCAGCCGGCCAAGCCCCGTCGCCGTCCCAAGGCTTGCCCCGCGCCGCGCGAACCGGCCATCGCCCAGCCTGAAGGACAGGACCAGCACCACCCCGAGCGCGGCCGAAAGAATGGCCGCGGGCAGGTTCCGGCCGGTCAGGATCGCCCCTGCCGTCGCCGCGAAGGCAAGAAACAGCGCCGGTGTGGTCCAATAGTTCCAGCGCGGAACGGTTTTGAGCTGCGCATAGATCATCGAGGTCGCGGCAACCGTCGCCAGACAGAACGCCGCGCCGACCAGTCCGAAAACCGGCGGCAGCGCGCCCCCGGCAATCGCGGCCAGCGCCACCGGCACCAGCAGCAGAAGCGCGCCGACAGATGCCCAGCCCTCCCGGCTAAGCCAGCTTGTCCGCCATTGCGTGAAGGCCCGCAGCGCGCGCTGGGGATTGCCAAGGTGGAATGTCGAGGCAAGCAGCCCGATGACCGCCAGCGCATATCCGGTCCCCCATAGCAGAAGCGCGGCAAGGCCAAAGACCGGGGCGGCCCCCAGCGCAAGAAAGAACAACAGCCCGAACCCCGCGCCCGAAAGAACCGTGAAGATGATGACGGAAGGTGCGGGATGCATCAGATCTTCTCCAGCAGCCGGTCGAGCCAACCGGCGAAACCGGACGCCTTCACGTCCAGCAGGGGGGCGAGGATGTCCACCCGCTCATCCGCACCCTTGGCGCGTGGCGGCAAGTACTTGTTCACCGGGCTGGTGCCAAGTTCCGGCATCAGGTCATAGCCGCCGCGCTCGGCCACCAGCCGGCTGACCGCGCTTTCGCTGTCGCCAAGATCGCCAAAATGCCGCGCCCCGGTCGGGCAGGTGCGGACACAGGCCGGCACCCGATCCGCCTCGGGCAGGTTTTCATTATAGATCCGGTCAACGCAAAGCGTGCATTTCTTCATCACGCCGGCGGCCCCGTCCAGTTCCCGCGCGCCATAGGGGCAGGCCCATGCGCAAAGCCCGCAACCGATGCAGGCGTCCTCGTTCACCAGAACGATCCCGTCCTCGGCCCGCTTGTAGCTGGCGCCGGTCGGGCAGACCGTCACACAGGGCGCGTTTTCGCAATGAAGGCACGACCGGGGAAAGTTGACGACCTGCGCGGGGCCGGTATCCGGCTGCACCTCGTAAGCGTGCACCCGGTTGAGGAACGTCCCCGAAGGCTCTGATCCCCAGGCATTCTGATCTGAAAGCGGAACACCATAGCCCTGATCGTTCCAGCCCTTGCAGGCGGTCACGCAGGCCTGGCAGCCGACGCAGGTATCCAGATCGATGACCAGGCCCAGTTTCCTGGCCGAAGGCGGTGGCAGGGCGGTCATGGGCGGTTCCTCCGCGCTGGCGGGACAGGTGACGCGATCGCCCCGAAGGCCGGCTGCGCCTCGCCCGGCGGATCGGCCTTTTCGATCCTGACACGCAGGTCGAACCACGCCGCCTGCCCTGTCACCGGGTCCGAGTTTGACCACCGCATCCCATCGCCGTTTTCCGGCAAGAGTTCGCTGATCAGATGGTTGAGAAGAAAGCCCTTCGTGCTTTCGGGTGCGGCCGGGTCCAGCGCCCATGCGCCCTTGCGCTTGCCGATGGCGTTCCACGTCCAGATCGTGTTTTCGTTCAGCGCCGCCATATGGGCCACGGGCACGACGATCTCGCCCGATGGCGAAGTCACCCGCGCCCAGTCGCCATCCGCGAACCCCTTCTCGGTCCAGATTTTCGTCGGCACATAAAGCGGATTATGGCCATGGATCTGCCGCAGCCACGCGTTCTGCGAACCCCAGCTGTGATACATCGCCATCGGGCGCTGGGTCAGGGCGTGAACCGGATAGGCCGCACCTGCCGCCTCGCCGAAAGGCTCGTACCAGATGGGCAGCGGGTCCATCGTCCGCGCCACCCGTTCGCGCAGATGTTCGGGCGGCTGGCGTTCGCCATGCCCCTCGGCGGCCAGCCGGAAGCGCTGCATCGGTTCGGACCAGAGGGAAAAGATATAGGGCTGGGGCTGGTCGTAAAGGCCAAGGGACACCGCCCAGTCCTGATAGGCCCTGTTCCAGGGCTTGAAGAACTGCGCCTCGTCCGGGATATGCGCGGTCGCGAACCCGCCATTGTCGATATAGCGCTGCAACTGGTCCGGGTTCGGCGCCCCGCGCCCGGTCTGATCGCCATTGCCGCGCCAGCCCATCAGCGGGCCGACATCGGGGCGGCGTTCGTGGTTGACCATGTAATCCGCGTAATCGCGGTATTTCGCGCGGCCTTCCTCATCGACAAAGCCCGGCAGCCCGAGGCGGTTGGCAAGATCGACCAGCACGGACTGGAAGCCGCGCACCTCGCGGTCCGGTTCGACCACCGGCCAGCGGATCGCATCCGCCGCCGCCTCGGCCTCGCAGATCGGCCGGTCAAGAAGCGAGATACAGTCATGCCGCTCCAGATAGGTCGCGTCGGGCAGGATCAGGTCCGCATAAGCCACCATTTCCGAGGCATAGGCATCGGAATAGATGATATGGGGGATCTTGTAGGCGCCCGTCTCATCCTTGTCGGTCAGCATCTCCATGACCGCCGCGGTGTTCATCGACGAATTCCACGACATGTTGGCCATGTAAAGCAGCAGCGTGTCGATCCGGTAGGGATCGCCGGCATGGGCGTTCGGGATGACCATATGCATCAGCCCGTGCGCCGACATCGGGTTTTCCCAGGTAAAGGCCTTGTCGATGCGGGCGGGGCTGCCGTCGGCTTTCAGCGCCAGATCCCCCGGCCCCTGGACGAACCCCAGATGCGGGCCGTTCAGCGGACGGCAGGGATTGAAGCCGCTATGGGGCCTGGGATGGGCTTCCGGCGGCTTGGGATAGGGCGGCTTGAAGCGAAAGCCGCCCGGTGTCTCGACCGATCCGATCAGGATCTGCAGCAGATGCAGCGCCCGGCAGGTCTGGAACCCGTTCGAATGCGCGCTGATGCCCCGCATCGCATGGAAGGCCACCGGGCGGCCGGTCATCTGCCTGTGGACATCGCCCCGGAAATCGGTCCATGCGCGGTCAAGCACGACGGGCGCATCAAAGGCCGCATGCGCGATCTCGGCCGCAAGCCCCCTGATACGCTCTGCCGGAATGCCGGTTCGTCCGGCCACGGCTTCGGGCGCGTATTCTTCGGACAGATAGCGTTCGGCAAGGTGCTGAAAGACGGTGCGCGCGCCCTTGTGGGTCGCACCAAGGTCGGGGCGGACGCCTGTCCTGTCGAAGGGGGCCGGCTTGCCGGTCGCCTTGTCGATGACCAGAAGCTTGCCGTCCTTGTCGCGCAGCAACAGGCCCCGGCCCGGCCCCTCGGCCTCATCCACCAGACAGGGCGCATTGGTAAAGCGGGCAAGGTAATCGAGGTCGACCCTGCCCGCCTTCAAAAGCTCATGGATCACCGACAGGATCAACAGCCCGTCCGTGCCCGGCGTGACCCCGTACCAGTCATCGGCCACACCGTTATAGCCGGTGCGGACCGGGTTGACGCCGATGACACGCGCCCCCCGCGCCTTCAGCTTGCCGATGCCGATCTTGATCGGGTTGCTGTCATGGTCCTCGGCCACGCCGAACAGGATGAACAGCTTCGCCCTGTCCCAGTCGGGCTGGCCGAACTCCCAGAATGCGCCGCCCATCGTATAGATCCCGGCCGCCGCCATGTTGACCGAACAAAAACCGCCATGGGCCGCGTAATTCGGCGTGCCAAAGCCCTGCGCCCAGAAGCTCGTAAAACTTTGCGACTGATCGCGCCCGGTGAAGAAGGCCAGTTTCTCGGGCGCCGTCTCGCGCAGGGGTTTCAGCCATGACACCGCCAGTTCCAGCGCCTCGTCCCAGCCGATTTCCTCGAACGCGCCCGATCCGCGCGGACCGACCCGCTTCAGCGGCGCCCGCAACCGCGACGGCGCGGTGACCTGCATGATCCCCGACGCCCCCTTGGCGCAAAGCACGCCCCTGTTCACCGGATGGTCGCGGTTGCCCTCGATATAGCTGACCTTGCCCGATTTGAGATGGACATTGATGCCGCAACGGCAGGCACACATGTAGCAGGTGGTTTTCCTCACCTCGTCCGAGACCTTGGGAGATGTGTCCAGTTTCGGCTGCCGGTAGGTCATGTCCGTTCCTCAAGTCTTCCCGCAAGCGGAACGCTCTTTCCAATCCGCCGCAAATGCAACCCGATTGTTCCGCCCGCGCGCCATCATTCGACGGCCCGCCCAAGAACGGTTCGCACTTCGGCCGCGATATGGCGTTCCTCTTCGGCGGGCACGATCAGGACCGGCACCGCGCTGCCGGCGCGGTCGATCCGCGCGGCCGAGGCCGCGTTCGCCGCCGCGTCCAGCGAAACGCCGGCAAAACCCAGCCCCGCGGCAATCTCGGCGCGCACATGGACGTCGTTCTCGCCAATGCCGCCGGTGAACGCCAGACAGTCCAGCCCACCCATCGCCGCGATGGCCGACCCGGCATGCCGCACCGCCCAATAGCAGAAATGCGCGATGGCGAAACGCGCCTCGTCGGTCCCCGCGGCATGCAGCGCCCGCATGTCGGACGCGCCGCCAAGCCCCTTCAGCCCGCTTTCATGGTTGAGAATGCGGGCGGCCCCCCCGATCCCGTGATCGGCGGCAAGGCGCAGGACGGCATTCCCGTCGATATTGCCCGTCCGCGTCCCCATCGTCAGCCCGTCAAGCGGCGAATAGCCCATCGAGGTCGCGACCGACGCACCGGCCCGGATCGCACAGAGCGAGGCGCCGTTGCCGAGGTGAAGCGCCAGCAGACGCTCGGGCCTGCGGCCCAGCAGCTTCGGGACCCGCGCCGACAGGCTCGCAAAGGATATGCCGTGGAAGCCGTAGCGGCGAAGCCCCTTCGCCTCCTCTGCCGGCGGCAGGGCATAGCGCAGCGCGACCTCGGGATTGGTGGCATGGAAGGCGGTGTCGAAGCAGGCCACCTGCGGCAGGCCGGGCGCCAGCCGCTGCAAGGCCCGGATCGGGGCGAGGTTCGCGGGATTATGCAGGGGTGCAAGCGGGATGCAGGCCTCGATGGCGGCCACGACCTCGGGCGTCACCAGCGCTGGCCGGGCGAAGGCGCGCCCCCCGTGGACGACACGGTGCCCGGCGGCGCTCAGCGCGGCGACCGGATGGCCCCCGCGTTCGAACGCGCCAAGCAGAAGCGCCAGGGCCGCGCCATGGTCGGGCGCATCGCAGGCCCGGTCCCCATCCCCCGCCCGCAGCCGCGCCTTGCCGCCGATCTCGCTGACCGCACCGGCCGCGACCTCGGCCAATCGCCCGTCGAACACCGCCGCCTTGATCGACGAAGACCCGGCATTGACGACAAGGATCAGGTCTTCCGCCATCTCAGATCACCGTTTTTACAAGGCCAAGCGACGCAAGCGTGGCAAGAAGCGCGATGGCAAGCCGGCGAAAGTCCTTCGGGGCAGACCTGCCGAACCGGAGGCCGCCGAAATGGTTGCCGATCAAAAGCAGCGGCACCGCGACAGCGGTCGCAACATAGGTGTCGCGCGTGACAAGCCCCGCCTGGAACAACACCGGCAGCGACAGGAAATCGAGAATGGCGAAATAGGCGATCAGCGTCGCCCGGAAGACCCTTGGCGAAATGGGCTGGGCCGAGAAGACGGCCGCGACCGGCAGGCCGGCCATCGCCGCGCCATTGGCGATCCCCGACAGAAAGCCGAGCACGGCGTTGGGCCAGCCCCGCACCTCGCGCGGGATCTGCCAGCCGGTCAGCAGAACGCCGCACATGACCAGGATGAACAGCGATATCGCCACCCGCGAGGCATCAAGCCCGATGGCGATAAGGCCGTGGACCCCGATGGGCAGACCCACCGCGGCCCCCGCAAGCAACAGCCAGACCCGCCGCCAGTCGACATCCCCCGCGATCCCCTTCGCCGCCTGAAGCGTCATCAGCACCTCGCAAAACAGCACCACCGCGACAGCGTTCAACGGGTCCGACACCAGCCCCGTCGCCGCCACGACCAGCGCCGAAAAGCCGAAGCCGGAAAAACCCCTGATCACCGCCGCGCCCAGCACGGCGGCCAGCAGCCAAAGCGCCGCCCCCGTGCCAAGATCGAAGGGAAGCGTCATCACGCCCCTTTTTGCGGACGCATGTCGGCCTTGCTGATCCCCGCCACCGAGACCGGCTTTTTCATCGCGTCGCGGCGGAAGGGTTCACCCAGCTCCTGATTGATCATGGCTTCGATCAGCGTGGTCTTGCCATGCTTCATCTGGTCCTCGATCGCCTTGGCCAGCGCATCGGTCAGTTCCTGCTGCGTGCGCGCGACAACCCCCTGCAACCCGCAGGCCCTGGCGATACCGGCATAGGACACCTGCGTGTCCAGCTCGGTGCCAACGAAATTGTCGTCATACCACAGCGTCGAGTTGCGCTTTTCCGCGCCCCACTGATAGTTGCGGAAGACGATCTGGGTGACGGCAGGCCATTCCTTGCGCCCGATGGCGGTCAGCTCCGTGACCGCGATCCCGAAGGCGCCATCGCCCGAAAAACCGACGACAGGCACATCCGGGCAACCGATCTTGGCGCCGACCACAGAGGGCAGGCCGTAGCCGCAGGGCCCGAAAAGCCCCGGGGCCAGATATTTGCGGCCCTCTTCGAAAGACGGGTAGGCATTGCCGATGGCGCAGTTGTTGCCGATGTCGGATGAGATGATGGCGTTCTTGGGCAGCGCGGCCTGAATGGCGCGCCACGCCTTGCGCGGGCTCAGCCAGTCGGGCTTCGCGGCGCGGGCGCGCTGGTTCCATGTCGTGCCGGGATCGTCCTGTTCGTGATCCATCGAGGTCAGTTCCTGCGCCCAGGCCGACTTGGTCTTGGCGATCAGCGCCTTGCGTTCGTCGCGGCCCGCGTCACCGGCATGTTCCGCCAGACGGTCAAGGATCGCGTTCGCTACCTTCCTGGCATCGCCGATGATGCCGACCGTGACCTTCTTGGTCAGGCCGATGCGGTCGGGGTTGATATCGACCTGAATGATCGAGGCGCCCGTCGGCCAATAGTCGATGCCGTATCCGGGAAGCGTCGAGAACGGGTTGAGCCGGGTGCCAAGGGCCAGAACGACATCGGCCTTGGAGATCAGCTCCATCGCCGCCTTGGACCCGTTATAGCCCAGAGGCCCGGCGAAAAGCGGGTGCGAGCCGGGAAAGGCATCATTGTGCTGATAGCCGACGCAAACCGGGGCCGACAGACGCTCGGCCAGTTTGATCGTGTCGCCGATAGCACCGCCCAGAACCACGCCGGCGCCGTTCAGGATGACCGGGAACTTCGCGCCCGACAGCAGCCCGGCGGCTTTGGTCAGCGCGTCATCGCCACCCGAGGGGCGCTCGAACTCGACGATCTGCGGCAGTTCGATATCGATCACCTGGGTCCAGAAATCACGCGGGACGTTGATCTGCGCGGGCGCCGAGGCGCGGCGCGCGTTCAGGATCACGCGGTTCAGAACCTCGGCGACACGGGCCGGATCGCGAACCTCTTCCTGATAGGCAACGCAGTCGGCGAACATGCGCATCTGCTCGATTTCCTGAAACCCGCCCTGCCCCATGGTCTTGTTGGCGGCCTGCGGCGTCACCAGCAAAAGCGGCGTGTGGTTCCAGTAGGCGGTCTTCACGGCGGTGACGAAATTGGCGATGCCCGGACCGTTCTGGGCGATCATCATCGACATCTTTCCCGTCGCGCGGGTGAAGCCATCGGCCATCATCCCGCCAGACCCTTCATGCGCGCAGTCCCAGAAGGTGATGCCCGCATCGCCGAAAATATCCGAGATCGGCATCATCGCCGAACCGATAATCCCGAAAGCATGTTCGATCCCGTGCATTTGCAGGGTTTTGACGAAGGCTTCCTCGGTGGTCATTCTCATCGCTGCATTCTCCGGAAATTGCGGGGGCGGGCCGGTCGCTTTCGCCCGTTGTCTGCCCTGGTTCATATGCCGCCTTGCCGCCCCTCTGTAGGGCCAGTTAGGATGGCCTTCTAGGTCCACGTTCGGCAATCGCCGCCGCGATCAGGGCAATCCCGTCCGGGATGCGGCTTTGGGCGATCGAGGAATAGGCCAGCCGGTAGAAATTCGACGGCGCGCTCGCCGGATCGAAAAACACCTTTCCCGGCTCGATCAATACGCCTTTCTGGCGCAGGTCCAGCGCCAGTTCGGCGCTGTCCACCCCCTCCGGCGCCCGCATCCAGAAGCTCGACCCGCCAAAACCGCCCCGCCCGGCAACCTCCAGCCCATGGGCGACGATCGCCTCCTCCGTCACCGCGCGGCGCCGGCTATAGGCCCGGTTCAGCCGGCTGATCAGCGCGTCGTAATGCCCCTGCGACAGGAAATAGGCGACGGTGCGCTGAATATGCCCCGGCGGATGGCGGAACATCGCCGCGCGAAGGGCGCGGGCCTCGGCGATGAAGCGCGCCGATCCGACCAGATATCCCAGCCGCAACCCCGGAAAAAGCGACTTCGAAAAGGATCCCGCATAGATCACCCGCCCCTCCCGGTCCAGCGACTTCAGCGACGGAACGGCCGATCTCAGGAACGACATCTCGAACTCGTAGTCATCCTCGAAGATCAGGAAATCCTCTTTCTCCGCCCGGCGCAGCAACGCCTCGCGCCGGTCGACCGGCATGGTCGCATTGGTCGGACAATGGTGGCTGGCCGTCGTGAAGACGAGATCCGCACCCTCGGGCACCGCCTCGGGCGGAAGCCCGCCCTCATCGACATCGACAGTCTCCGCAACGACACCCATCTGGTTCAGGATGACCCGCAGGCCCGAATAGCAGGGGTTCTCCACCACCGCCCTCCGCCCCTGCCCCACCAACAGGATCTGCGCCGTCAGCCACAGCGCATTCTGCGATCCCAGTGTCAGCAATATCTCTTCCGGCCGCGCCGAAATTCCCCGCCGGGGCAGGATATTGCGGGCGATGTATTCGATCAGCATCGGATCGTCATATTCATAGAAATCGTCGGTCAGAACCTCGAAATCGCGCTTGCCAAGCGCCCGGATCGCGCATTGCCGCCAGTTCTGGTGATCGAAAAGCGCCGCATCCGCCTGCCCGTAGATGAAGGGATAGGGATACCCATGCCAGTCGCGCGGCTTGATCGGCAATTCGTGGCGCGAATAGCGCCGGCCCGTCCGCCTGTCCCAGTCGACCGCATCCCGCGCCTCGGTCGCGGCCGGCGCCACGACGGCCGGCAGCGGCGCGGTTTGCGAGATGAAATAGCCCGACCGGCCCCGCGAATAAAGATAATCCCCCGACACCAGCTCGGTATAGGCCAGCGTGACCGTGATGCGGCTGACACCCAGATGCCGGGCCAGCATGCGGCTCGACGGCATCCTCTCGCCCGGACGCAGCCTGCCGCGCAAGACGCCATCGGCCACCTGCCGCTGGATTTCCTGCTGCAGGGTTCCCCGGAACCCGGGGGTCAGAAAGAACGCCTCGACGGGAATCGGCATGTTGGACTCATCCACACAAGCTTCTGGACTTACTCCAGAAAGCCAATCGCGCCCGGCCCGTCAAGCCCGCTGCCTGATTTCATCGTGGGAAAAGTACCTCGGGGGGGCCTTCGGCCGGTCAGACGACCGGCCGAAGGCGGGGGCAGCGCCCCCTCTTACCCGGCCCGCCCGGGGCGGACCGAAACCGCTCAGCTGAAGACCTTGGTCAGCGCCTTGTCCATCGCGGCGGTGATCTGGTCGATGTCGTCGGCCGTCGCGATCAGCGCGGGCGACAGGCACAGCGTGTTGTTCAGCCCCGGCAGCGACCGGTTCGTGGCCCCGATCAGCACGCCCTGCGCCGCGCATTCGGCAACGACCGCCTGCACCTTCTTCTCGTCGACAGGCTCTTTCGTCTGACGGTCGGCCACCAGTTCGGCCCCGCAGAACAGCCCCTTGCCGCGCACATCGCCCACGACCCGATGCTTGTCCATCAGCGCATGAAGGTTCTTCATCGTGCGCTCGCCCATCTTCACCGTATTGGCCAGAAGCCCCTCATCCTCGATGATCCGCATGTTCTCGATCGCCGCCGCCGGCCCCGCCGTGCAGCCGCCAAAGGTCGAGATGTCGCGGAAATAGTTCATCGGGTCCGAGGTGTCGTCCTTGAACATCTCGAAGACCGCCTCGGTCGTCACACAGCAGGCAATCGCGGCATAACCCGAGGCGACGCCCTTGGCCATGGTCACGAAATCGGGCTTGATGCCGTAATGCTGATAGCCGAACCATGTGCCCGTCCGGCCGACGCCGCAAACGACCTCGTCGATATGCAGAAGCACCTCGTATTTCTTGCAGATCTCCTGCACGCGCTCCCAATAGCCTTCGGGCGGGGTGATCACGCCGCCGCCCGCCGTCACCGGCTCAAGGCAAAGCCCGCCCACGGTATCGGGCCCCTCGGCCAGGATCACCTTCTCGATCTCGTTGGCCGCCCATTCGCCATAGTTCTCGACCGGCGCGCCGTCCTGACGGCGGTATTCCAGACAATGGGGCACCCGCACGAATCCCGGGGCGAAGGGGCCGTATTGCGCATTGCGCTCGTCCTGCCCGCCCGCCGACATCGCGGCGATCGTCGCGCCGTGATAGTCGCGGTCGCGATAAAGGATCTTGTGCTTCTTGCCGCCATAGCGCTTGTGCGCGATCTGGCGGATCATCTTGAAGGCCTTCTCATTGGCCTCCGAACCTGAGTTCGTGTAATAGACCCGGCTCATCCCCGGCATCTTCTCGATCAGCTGCTTGGCAAAGATCGAACCGGGGATCGAGCCCGCGGAATTCGCGAAATAGTTGACCTTGATCAGCTGGTCATAAACCGCCTTGGCGATGGATTCCCGGCCATAGCCCACGTTCACCGTCCAGACGCCCCCCGACACCGCATCCAGCAATTCGGTCCCCTTGGCATCCCAGACCCGCATGCCCTTGCCTTCGACGATGATCCGGGGATCGACCGATTCGAAGGGCTTGTGCTGGATCAGATGGTGCCAGAGATGCGCGCGATCGGCCTCGATGATTTCGGAAATATCGTTGGAATTCATGGTCTTGTTCCCGTGGAATGATGGCTGCTACATCGGCGTTGAAGGCTTCGGCACAGCATGGGCCGGTAAAACCCCGATACGTCTCCATTAGATCATCATGGAAGACCTGATCGCCGTAGGTCCAGCCGCACACACAATATAATACCAGTTACCCGGACATTCACCGCTTTTTTCGGCGCGCAGCCCCGCATTTCCCGAATCTTGACATATTCTGGACCCGAAAATTCCATTCGGGCATGGCGAAATCGGGACATGTCTTTATGGAACCATATCGCATTGACCGGGGACCCGCTGCTCGACAGCCGCTTTGGCCGCCTGTTCGCGCCAAGGGAACCGCTCCTGTCCAGGCTTGGAAGGCGCCTTGCTCCGGCGCTTCTGGCGCTGTCCGTCCTGGCCATGGTTCCGACCGCCGCGGAACCCGCGATGAAACCGACACCGGCCTATCTCAAGGCGAAGAAACCCATCGGCGCCCCCGCCGGGTTCGGCAATCTTTGCGGCAAATATGACTGGCTGTGCTCGAGTACCGGCAGGAAAGCGCGGGCAAGCAGGAGCGATCTGGATCTCGCCACGCGGATCAACGCCGAGGTCAATCGCAAGACGCACCAGATTTCGGACATCCAGCAATATGGCCGCAGCGAATACTGGGCGCTGCCCACGTCACGCGGCGGCGATTGCGAGGATATCGCCCTGCTGAAGAAGATGAAGCTTGTCGCCGTCGGCATCAGGCCGGAAACGCTGCTGATCGCGACCGCGCTCGACCGCAAGCGCAACCCCCACGCCGTTCTCGTGATGCGGACGGAATTCGGCGATGTGGTTCTTGATAACCTGTCGAGCCGGATCAAGCACTGGTCCGAAACCGGTTACAGTTTCCTCAAGATGCAGAACCCGGCGCGCCCGGCGAATTGGGACGCGATTTTTACGGGCGGCATCTTCGGCACCAAAGCCTGATTGCCGCCCGCTTGAAGATCAGACCGGATTATTGGCCGCAGTCGCGCTTTTCGTAGCGGCACCCGTTGCCACCACCATTGTCGCCACCGCCGGTACCACCGCCGTTGTCGCCACCGCCGGTACCACCGCCGTTGTCGCCACCGCCCGTGCCACCACCGCCAGTGCCACCACCGCCGTTGTCGCCACCGCCCGTGCCGCCGCCACCCGTGCCGCCGCCGCCGGTGCCGCCGCCGCCAGTGCCGCCGCCGCCAGTGCCACCACCGCCAGTGCCGCCGCCGCCAGTACCGCCGCCGCCAGTGCCACCACCGCCAGTGCCGCCGCCGCCAGTGCCACCACCGCCGGTGCCGCCGCCGCCAGTGCCGCCGCCGCCAGTGCCGCCGCCGCCAGTGCCGCCGCCGGAACCACCGCCAGAGCCGCTGCCGCCGTTTCCGTTTCCGTTATCGCCGCCCGTCGTCGTCGCCGTGGCGACGTCGGAAAGGACAGCCGCGACCGCCGGGCAATTGTCGAGCGTGTAGTTCAACAGCAGGACATAGTCGTCCCGGCGCTGAATCGCCCGCAATTCGCTCCGCGTGAACTGATCCCGTTCACACATGTCGGCCCATTCATCCTCGAGCGTGCCCCCCGAACCCGTCGCGTTCGATCCTGTCGAGATGCTCGCCGTCGCCCCGCTGCTCAGGACCGCCGCAACCGGCGCGCAGTTTTCCAGCGTGTAGTCAAGGATACGCGCGTAATTGGGCAGGCTCTGAATGCGGTTCAATTCCGAACGTGTGAATTCCGTTCTTTCGCACAGTTCCGAAATCGGCCGCTCGACAAGTGCCGATCTTGCGGCCGCCGGGCCCGACAGCGGCACCGAACCCAACATTCCAGCTGCCGCCAATGCGGCAATCGAATACCCAAACTTTACTTGCATTGCACCACCTCCAAGACGGCGCAACGCGCACCATCGCGCGTTCCCGCCGTTTCAACAACCCAAGCGAACAATACATGTACACCTTGGCCGGTGGAATAGCGGTTGTTCGAAATGCCACGCTTGTGTAGCAGTTTTGCACTGGCGGGCCCGAAGCCCGGCACCCCATGTCGGGATCGTTCAGCGCCGGGCTACCACGTCTTGCGCGATCGCCGCCCCGGCCCGCGCCGACAGCGCCATGATCGTCAGACCGGGATTGTGGAAGGGATTGGTCGGAAAGCTTGCTGAATCCGTCACCCAGACGTTCCGGGCATCATAAAGCCGGTTCGTTCCGTCACAGACATGGCGCCCCGGATCGCTGCCCATGCAGGCGCCCCCCGTCTCGTGGATCGACGATCCGGGGATCAAGGCACCTTCCGGCGTATAGACCATCGGGCCGGCCAGCTTGTAGGCAAGCCGCGCGACCAGACCCTCCCGGCCCAGAAGATCGTCGGGCAGGCCAAAGGTTTCGGAAAGCTCTTTCAGGCTTTGATCCATGTCACGCACCATCGCGCGTTCGTTCTCGGAATGCCGCAGCGTGACTCTGGCCACCGGAATGCCCCATGCGTCGCGGCGCGACGGGTCGATCTCTACCCGGTTCTCGGCGCGCGGCAGAACCTCGCCGATCGCCATGAAGAACCAGCCCGGTTCCAGCCGCCCGACCGAGCCGAGCAGCGAATACCCGCGCAGGAATCCCCTGCCCTCGCCGCCGTGCCGATTGCGGAAGGACGGGATGTAGATCCCCGATTGCTGGCCGAAATCGTAAGGATCATGACCCCGGCCCATGCCTTCGATTTCGGGCAGGGTTCCGGCGCGAAAGACCATCAGGTGATCGGACAGGTACCGCCCGAGATTGCCCGAGGAATTGCCCAGACCGCGCGGGTGTTTCCCGCCGGCGGAATTCAGCAGGATCCGCGCGCTTTCGATGGTCGAGGCCGCGACCGCGACATGCCGCGCGGCCACGGTCACGCGCTCTTTCGTCGCGGCGTCGATATAGGTGACCCCGGTCGCCTGCCCGGTTTCAGGATCGGTCTCGATCCGTTCGACCACCGCGCCGCTGCGCAGATCGAACCGCCCCGTCGCCCCGGCCGCCGTCAGCGGCGGGGGCGTCCGGTCGGGCATGTGGTGGATGATGCGGCAGGTCGTGGCCGGCCTGTCGGGCCATTTCTCGGCCATGTCCGCCAGAAGCCTGCGTTCGGCAGCGGTCAGCGGATGCGGCCCGGAATAGCGCCCGTCCGGCAGGTTCGCGATCCCGGCCGCCTCGCCCGTGACGCCAAGAAACGTCTCGACACGGGCATACCAGGGATCAAGCTCGGCATAGGAAACGGGCCAGCTGTCGCCAAATCCGTCCGCCTCGGCCGCCTTCAGATCAAGGTCGGAAATGCGCAGCGCATTGCGCCCCCAGAGATGCAACCGCCCGCCCACCTGCCGCGCGCGGTACCAGTTGAACCGCGCCCCCGCGCCGGTGGTATAGGGGTTCTGGCGGTCATTGAGGAAAAGATGCGCGGTCTGCGGCGTGTAGGACATGCAGCGCGCCTGCACGCCCTGCCCCTTCAGCATCGCCATCGCCCGCGTCAGGATCGACACCCGGCTGCCGCCCGCGTGATCGGGCTCGGGAAAATCCCTGACCGGATCAAGCCGCCGGCCCGCTTCGAGCATCAGGACCCGCGCGCCACCCTCCGCCGCCTCCTTGGCGACCCATCCGCCCGACGCCCCCGATCCGATGACGACAAGATCCCAGATTTCGCTCATGGCTTCTTCGTCACATAGCCCCAGACCTCGCCCGCGATCCATGCGGTGGTCAGGATCATCGTGTAAGGCAAGGCTTTCAGATATCTGATACCCCGGCCCTTTTTCCACTGCGTCACCCCGTGGCGCAGCCACAGAAGCGGCGGGATCAGCGGGCTCATCAGGATCAGTTTCCAGCGCTCGGCTTCGCCCATGGTCATGGTGCGGATATGCCCGAAAAGCCGCCCCCAGTGGAACCTTTCGGGCACAAGATAGCCCAGCGTGCAGGGCGCGCGGCCGTGAAATATGATCATCTCATTGGAAAGCCACAGTCTTTCGCCCTTGTCCATCAGATATTTATGCACCAGCGGCTCATGATAGCGGTCTTTCCAGAGGGGACGCATCTCATCCAGCGCCTGGCGCGAATAGCTGACATTGACGTCCGAAACCCATTCCGCCGGCCCGCTTTCGAAAGGCAGCCCGTAGCGCCCGAAATCGGTCAGGTAGAAGGCAAAGTTCAAAAGGCTCGCCGGTTCGCGGCACTCGATGCCGCCGCCGACGACATGGCAGCCGGTCTCGGCGTGAAGCCGCACGATCTGGCGCGCCCAGTCGGCGCGCGGATGGCCGCGATCCTCCAGAATGGCGATGATCCGCCCCCTGGAGGCCGCAAGGCCCCGCGCGCGCCTGCGGTCGTAAAGCTCATGCAGCCCCGCCTCGGTCGTGATCGGGTGGATCGGGTCGATCCGGCCGATATCCAGAAAGCGGACCGTGGGAAATTCCGCCGCCATCGCGGGAACTTCCGGGCGGCTGGCATCATGGGGCAGGATCACCTCATGGCTTGGCGGATCGTCAAAGGACGTAACCGCGCGCAGGAAGGCGCGCAGGCTGTCGCCGCCATCGATGATCGTGACGACGATGGAAAGCTCGGGGATATCCGCCCTGTCCGTCAAAGCCGCATCGCCCCGATATTGTCCAGCCTGACCGGCAGGCCGGTCCGGCTGCTTTCCGGCACGGCGGCCGCGACCTCGACCGCGCGAAGCGCCGCATGGCCATCGGCGATCCGCAGACCCTGACGGCCCTCCATCAGATCGATGAATTCGCCCATCTCGGCCTGAAACGATTTCAGCGCCGTGACTTTCCACGACCGCAGCTTCTCGGCGATCTGGATACCGCGATGCCGGTTGACCGTGCGCCGTGGCGCGCCCCCGGTCTTTTCCATGGTGATCAGCACATTTTCCATCGGCGCATAGGCGCCGCGCACCATGCCCCTGCTGCCATAGACCTCGACCGCACTCTTGTAGCCGTTCCAGTCGATCCAGCTTGCCTGATAGATGGCGGGCAGCCCCTCGGGCGACTTGAAGATCGCCATGGCATTGTCTTCCGATCCCCTGACCTTCCAGACGTTTTCACTGGCCACACCATAGACCTCGGTGATCTCGCCCATCAGGTGGCGGGCCATGTCGGTCATGTGAATGCCGACATCCCAAAGCGCGCCGCCCCCCGAAATCTCGGACTTGTATTCCCAGTCGAAGGCAAACTTCGGCAGGCCCTCATGTCCGCCATAGATGCGGATATGGTCGATCTCGCCGATCTGTCCGCTTTGCATCACGTCGCGCACATAGGAAAAGGCCGGATAATAGCGCATGTTGAACCCGGCACCCAGATGCCGCCCGGCGGCCTTTGCCGCCGCGACGATGCGCCGGCTGCCCTCGACGGTGTGATGCAGGGGCTTTTCCGACAGCACATGCAGACCCGCCGCGAAGGCGGCAAGGCAGAGCGGTTCGCGGACATGCGCGGGCGTCGAGATCACCACCGCATCCATGGGCACGGCCAGGAACGCCTCAAGCCGGTCAAAGGCAGGCGCACCATGCGCATGGGCGCGCGCCTTTTCCATGCTCATGTCCATGACCGCCGCAAGTTCGGCGCGCGGCTCGGCAAGGATCGTCGCTACACGCATCTGGCCGATCTTGCCCGCCGCCCCGATCACCCCTATCCGCATCGACAGTCCTTTCCGCCCGGCAGGTAGCCGCGCGTCAAATCATTCCATATGAATGGGTTGCGGGCTAGCACGCAGATCGGATTCGGGCCAGTGTGAAGCGCGCGGGGCGGTTCCAATGGCGCCTCCCTGTGGCTATTCTGCGTGTGACGCCGAAAAGGGGACCGGGATGGAAACAGCATTGACGGGCAGAAAGGTCTTCGTGACCGGGGCGACCGGCTTCATCGGGCGGCGGCTGGTGGCCCGGCTGGTCTCCGAAGGTGCCGATGTCTCGGTTCTCACCCGCTCGCGCGCGGCCCTTGGCGGGTTGCGGCCGCTGGTCAGGGCACGGATCGGCAGCCTGACCGACCGCGCGCTGGTTGAAACCGCGCTGACCGGTCAGGACGTGCTTTTCAACCTGGCCTACGACTTTCGCGCAACGGCGGCCGAGAACCTGAAGGGCTTCGACGCGCTTTGCGCGGCCGCGAAATCGGCGGGCGTGGGCCGGATCGTCCACACCTCGTCAATCGTCGTCTACGATGCCTGGCCCGGCCGCGACTGTACCGAGGATGGCTCCATGGCCCGCCCGGGCGGCAGCCCTTACCGGCAGGCCAAGATCGCGATGGAAAAGCGGCTCATGGCCGGCTCTCTCCCTGCCGCGATCCTGCAACCGACCATCGTCTACGGGCCGGGCTCATCGCTCTGGACCGATGGCTTTGCCGAAGCGCTGCTGGCCGGCGGGATCGTGCTGCCCGACCCCGAAGGGCGCTGCAACGGCGTCTTTGTCGACGATGTGGTTCAGGCCTGCCTGAAAGCCGCCACCCTGCCCGATCTCGGGCAGGAACGGTTCATCGTTTCCGGCCCCGAACCCTTTGCCTGGTCGGCCCTTCTTCAGGGATATGCCGGTATTCTCGGCACGGGCGACATTCACCGCGTTCCGCTGGACGAACTTACGCGCAGGCTTGGCCCCCGCCGCGATGAAAGCGCCGATCACGCACCCTCGGCGGCGGCACGCGTCTCGGCCGCCGCGCGCCGCCTGATCGGGCACAAAAGGTTCGAAGCCCTTGTGCGGATGCTCAAGCGGCGCCTGTCGAAAGGCGGCGCGCTGCAGCCCAACCACCACCTGCTCGAGGAATATACCGGCGCCGGAACCAGCCGGATCGACCATGCCCGCGCGCGGCTGGGCTATGCGCCCGACTTCGATCTGCCGCGCGGCCTTGCCGCGACCGCCGACCATCTGCGCGCCATAGGGGGTTAGCCCCGCCCGGCCAGCGCGTAATAGGTCGTCTCGAACTGCCGGTGCACCCAGTCGGGATCGAAACGGTCAAGCTTCGATTTTTCCAGCGCGGCCCCGGCCATCCCTGCCCGCAGCGCCTCATCGCCGACGATCCGCGCCACCGCGCCCGCGATCGCCCCGGTATCGCCGATGGGAACGACGGCGCCGACCTCATCGTCGATCAGTTCGACAACGCCCGAACAGGCGGTCGCGACGGCCGGAATGCCCGCCTGAAATGCCTCGACGATGGTAAATGGCAACGCCTCCCAGCGCGAGGTCAGCAGGAAAAGGTCCGCGGCGCGCAGATAAAGATGCGGGCGGTTCACGCGGCCCAGAAAGTTCAGATGCCCCGCCACGCCCTTTTCCACGGCCCGCGCCTTCAGCGCGGCTTCGTCAACGCCGTCCCCGGCGACGATGAAGCGCAGCCCGGGATGGTCTGGGATCAGCCGGGCCACCACATCAATCAGCACATCGATGCCCTTTTGATGTTCCAGCCGCGCGACGGTGATGATCAGCCGGTCGCCATCGCCCAAAAGGTCGCGGCGCAAGGCGGCAATCTCGTCTTCGCTGTCGGCGGGCGCGGGGGCCACCCCTAGGCCCAGCACCTTCAACTTGTCCTTCGCGACCCCCCCGATCCCGGCCAGATCCGCCGCCGAGCGATGCGAGGGCGTGATCACCAGATCGGCCTTGCCCGCGATCTTGCCGAATGAGGCGATCCGCGCGGGTTCCGAGCCGTGATAGGTCACCGCCAGCGGCACGCCAAGCCCGATCCGCGCCAGATTGGCGACCAGTGCGGGCGCGGATTCATGGGCATGGATCAGATCGACCCGGTTGCGCTTCAGCCAGCGCCGCAGCGTCCATGCGGACCGTGCGGTGGCCATCAGCCGCGCCGGCAGCCCGCCGCCCTCGCCTGAGACGAACCTTGTCGGAAGGCTCAGGAAATCCGGCTCGCTCTCCGGTCCCGCCCAGGCCGCCCCGGTCCCCCCCAGCGTGACGCGATGCCCCTGCCCGCGCATCCAGTCCCGCAGGGCCAGCACATGGCGCGTGATACCGCCCACCCCGAACTGGGTCTGCATCTCAAGGACATGAAGCGGCGCGCGTGCAATCTTGTCGGTCATATCAATCGGCCCGGTCGGAATACTGCGCTTGTCATAGCGCAGTGCATCGCCCCGAGATACCCCGAACCGCCCTTGCCTGCCCGTCTGATCCGGCTTTGGAAACGAATGCCGGACTTTGCGCCCATTGCCCCGGGCGCCACGCCATCACGGGCACCGGCCCGGCCAGACGGGTGACAAGCCCGCGCGCCGGCCATAAAAGGGGGCGAATTCAAACGAAAGCCGTTCATGCATATCGCCATCGACGCCAGCGCCTGGGACAATGACCGTGGCTTCGGGCGCTTTACCCGGTCGCTCGTCGCGGCCCTTGCCGCGCGCGACACGGGCTTTCGCTATACCCTGCTGTGCGACCGTGCGCCCGACCGGCCCGTGCCGGAGGGCGTCGGTCTTGTCGTCGCGGGCGCCTCGCGCAGCATGGCCGCGGCATCCTCGGGCAAGGCCGCCCGCGCCGGGGCCGACATGCTCACCATGTCGCGTGCGGCGGCCGGTCTTGGCGCCGATCTTTTCTTCTTTCCCGCCAGCTATTCCTACTTTCCGGTCTTCGCGCGCGTGCCGGTCCTGACCTGCATCCACGACACGATCCCCGAACGTTTCCCCGATCTTGTCTTTCCGACCCGGCGCAATTTCCTGTTCTGGCGGATCAAGACATGGATGGCCAAGCGCCAGTCGCGCCGCATCATGACCGTATCGGACGCCTCGGCGCGCGATCTGACCGCGCTGCTGAAGATCCCCGCGGGCCGGATCGACGTGATCACCGAAGGCGCCGACGCGACCTTTCACCAGATCACGGACAAACCGGCCCTGACCGCGATCCGCACCCGCCACGGGCTGGCCCCGCAAGACCGGGTTCTGACCTATATCGGCGGCTTCAACCGCCACAAGAACGTGCTGCGCCTGATCGAGGCGATGCCCGCGATCCTTGCCGCCTGCCCGGATGCGCGGCTGGTCATCGTCGGGCGCGTGACGGGCGAACGGTTCTGGGACAATGTCGATGAATTGAAGGCGGGCGCCACGCGCGATGCCCGCATGTCGGACCGCATCACCTTCGCCGGCGAGATCCCCGATGACGACATGGCCGGGCTGCTCAATGTCTCGGACGCGCTGGTCTTTCCCTCGCTGATGGAAGGCTTCGGCCTGCCCGCGCTCGAAGCGATGTATTGCGGCACGCCGGTCCTTGCCTCGGATCGCGGCAGCCTGCCCGAGGTGGTCGGCGATGCGGGGCTTTACTATGATCCCGAAGACCCGGACGCGCTGGCCGCCGCGACCATCCGCCTTCTGTCCGATCCCGGCCTGCGCCGCGACCTTGCCGAAAAGGCCCGTCGGCGCGCGCCCATGTTCACATGGGACAAGGCGGCAGAACTGGCCGAGGCCTCGTTCCGCCGAACCCTTGGGCAGCGCTGACGGCCCTAGAGCCGGTTGAATTCGTCCTCGATCCGCTCGATGTCGTCCTCTTCCAGATAGGTGCCGGTCTGAACCTCGATGATCTCGACGGGGATCTTGCCGGGATTGGCCAGCCGGTGCACGGACCCTATGGAAATATAGACGCTTTCGTTTTCATGCAGGGTCGAGACCTTGTCATCGACCGTCACCTCTGCCGTGCCGCGCACGACAACCCAGTGCTCTGCCCGGTGATGATGGCGCTGCAGGCTCAGCTTCGCGCCCGGCTTGACGACAATGCGCTTGACGCGGAAGCGGTCGCCAAGATCGGTCGTCTGGTACCAGCCCCACGGGCGGTGGCAGCGGATATGTTCGCTGGCCTCGGGCCGGCTGTCCGCCTTCAGCGCGCCGACCAGTGCCTTGACCTCCTGCGCCCGCCCGCGCGGCGCGACCAGCACCGCGTCCGGCGTTTCGATGATCGCCAGCCCCTCGACGCCAAGGGCGCAGACCAGGCGGCCTTCGGAATGAACCAGATTGTCCGCCCCGCCCCGGACGATTCCATCGCCCCGGATCGCATTCCCGGCCCCGTCCTTGTCCGAGGCCGCCCAGACCGCGTCCCAGTCGCCCACGTCCGACCAGTGAAAATCGGCCGGAACCACAAGTGCCGCATCGGTCTTTTCCATGAAGCCGTGATCGAATGAAATCGCCCGTGCCCTGGCGAAATCCGCGCCCGGCTTCAACATGCCAAGATCGGGCACCATCGCGGCCACCGCGCGCTCGACCGCCGCCACGCTTGCCGGTTCATGCAGGCGCGCCGCTTCCAGAACCCAGCCCGCGCGGAAGCAGAATATCCCCGCATTCCAAAGGCATCCATCGAAGATCAGCCGATGCGCGCGTTCCTCGTCCGGCTTTTCGACAAACCGCGTCACCATCCGCACGCCCGGTCCGCTCTCGGCACCCGGCTTGATGTAGCCATAAGCGGTAGAGGGCGCATCGGGCGTGACGCCGATCACGGCAATCCCTGCCTCGCGCACGGCGTCCGCCGCCCGTGCCACCGCATCGCGAAACCGCGCCTCGTCCCGGATCAGATGGTCCGAGGGCATCACCGCCAGCACACGGTTCGGGTCCTCCGCCGCCGCAATCGCCGCGGCCAGCAGCACCGCGGCCAGCGTGTCGCGCCGCTCGGGCTCGATCACCACACGGGCCTTCGGGGCAACGGCTTCGACCTGATCGCGGATGGTGAAGCGGACCGGATGACTGCCGATCACCATCGGCTCGGCAAACCCCTTGCCCGCGACCCGGGCGAGCGTCATCTGCAAGAGTGTCCTGTCACCGACGATCGGCAAAAGCTGCTTTGCCATGCCTTCGCGCGACACCGGCCAAAGCCGGGTCCCCGTGCCGCCACACAGAATGACCGGAAGGATATCGTCACGCATCGCCATTCCTTTCAGATCCCCCGGTGCCAATCGGCCAGGCCGCCACGGGCGCCCGGCCCTACTTGTCGCAAGTCAGATCCCCGGTCAGATACTCCGGACCGTGAAACTCGGCATAAGGCAGGATCGCGTTGAAGCGGTCATCGATGATGTTGTTGTATTCCTGAACGATGCGGCCATCCGGCGTCACTTCCATGACCCGGCCCTGGATCGTCGAGGTGATCTGCCAGTTGCCATTGGGCAGATGCTGATGCTTGCCCATGATGAAACTGTCGAACGACAGGCCCTTGCCCGCGAAAAGATCGCGCGTCACGCCGGTTTTCGGGTCAACCTGCAAAATCGCCGAGCGGAACCGGTCGGTATAATTGGAAAAGACCGTGATCGTGCCATCGGGCTGAAAATCGGCGTCATGCTGATGATACCACGGCCCGTACTGGATCCACTTCACCCGCCCGTCCTTGCGCCCGATCACCGCGATCGCGTCGATGTTGCGCAAGGACACCAATAGATCGCCCGCCGCGAATTGCGGAAAGGCCGCCGCCATTTCGGGCAAAAGCTCTTCCACATCGTTGGGATGGAAGATATCCGCCCGGTCGCCGTAATGCGTCGTGCGGTCGAACTGGTAATCCTCGGGCAGGACCAGCTTCAGGTGGTTGTCCTGCGATTTCGCGATCACATCGTCGATCAGGTCGATGGATTCAAGAATATCCCCGGTCATCGGATCGAAGCGGATCATCCGCTGATCCTCGCCGCCGTTCCAGATCGCCGATTGCCATGTCCAGTAGCCGTTCACCCCTTTCTCGATCGAGTGGTGATAGATCTGGTCGGTCTTCTTCCAGATCGGCTTGCCGCAGGCATCAAGGCGCGCCATTCCCGGCGCGTCGTCCCAGACGACCAGCAAAGACCCGTCGGGCAGCAGCGTCGTGATATGGGTGAATTCGCGCGGATGCGCGCCGTCGACGATCAGCGAATAGTCGATCGTCCGTTCCGACAGGACATTGCCGTCAGTGTCGATGACATCGACCACATACATCACGGTTTCGGGGTCAAAGCGGTTCAGCACCCAGATGCCCCTGGCAACGTCGCTGGCCGAATGAACCGTATGGGGCACATCGGGCACATCGGGCTTGCGCCGCGTATAGGTATCGCCGGGCAGGAACTTGCCCACGGCGCGATAGGCCCGCCACGATTCCTGCAACTCGGTCGCCTTCTCCCACGGCCACCAGTTCTTGTAGGTCGCCCACATGCCCGCCGTGAAGGCGCCCGCGGCCACAAGAAAGATTGCGCCGGCGGTGGAAATGACTCTGGCGTTCATGACGGTTCCATCTGGTTACGGCGCCGGGCACCCGGTTTCAGACGCCCAGCATAGGCCGCCTTCACCGCATAGGCGATCCCGGGGCCGGATTTTTCTGCCGCGCGTGCCGGTTCGGAAACAATTGCCGCATTGCCGGGAATTGCACACGCAAGCGGGGAAATATCGGGGTTTTCCAATGGGATTGCGGACAAATAATGAATCACTGAATGCATTCGCTTGACCCTCACTATACAGTTCGGGTCGAAAGCTCTCAACATGACCTTTCCAGAACGGGGGAAGACAGGGCGGATGGCACCAAACTTCGGCACCAGCGGGTTGCGCGGACTGGTCAGCGAGCTTACGGACGGGCTTTGCGCGGGCTATGCGCGCGCCTTCCTGCGCGTCACCCCGCACACGGGCACGCTCTTTGTCGGCCGCGATCTTCGCCCCTCTTCGGCGCGCATCGCCAGCGCCGTTGCCGCGGCCGGGGTCGCCGAAGGGCTGAGCGTGCGCGATTGCGGCGAGGTTCCGACCCCTGCCCTCGCCCATGCGGCGATGGCGGCGGGGGCGCCGTCCGTCATGGTGACCGGCAGCCACATACCCGCCGACCGCAACGGGCTGAAATTCTACACGCCGGGCGGCGAGATCGACAAGGCGGACGAAGCCGCGATCAAGGCCGCCTTCGCGCCCGCCGCCTGCCCGCCCGCCCGGGCCAGCGCCTTCGATGCGGCCCTTTCGGACTACGGGCGCCGCTACACCGCCTTCCTTCCCGGTACCGCCCTTTCGGGGCTGACCGTCGGGGTCTATGAACACAGCTCGGTCGCGCGCGACCTTCTTGGCGATCTTCTGGCCAGGCTCGGTGCCCGGGTCGTCCGCCTCGGGCGCTCGGACGAATTCGTTCCGGTCGATACCGAAGCGGTCAGCGAGGATACGCGCGCGATGCTGCGGGAATGGGCCGCGCGCCACCGGCTTGACGCCATCGTCTCGACCGATGGCGACGCCGACCGCCCGCTTGTCGCCGATGCGGGGGGAGAGGTCATTCCCGGCGATATCATCGGCGTTCTGACCGCCACGGCGCTGGGCGCGACCACGGTCGTGACGCCGGTTTCGTCCAATACCATGATCGAGACGTCGAAGGCTTTCGCCGGAACCGTCCGGACGAAGATCGGTTCGCCCTACGTGATCGCGGCCATGGGCGAAGCGATGCGCGGCGGCGCCCGGGTTGTCGGCTTCGAAGCCAATGGCGGCTTTCTTCTGGGGTTCGAGGCCACCGGACCCCAAGGACGCCTTGCCCCCCTGATGACCCGCGATGCCCTTTTGCCAATCCTCATGCCGCTGGCCACCGCTGTCCGGCAGGGCAAGGGCCTTGCCGCGCTTGTCGCCGCATTGCCGGCCCGCAGAACGATGAGCGATCGGGCAACCGGGATACCGACCGAACAATCGCTTGGGCTGGTGCAGGGATTGACGAACGACCCCGCCGGGCGCGCAGCCTTCTGGGCCCATCTGGGGCCAGAGGCCGCTCTCGACCTGACCGACGGGATGCGGATCACATTCGCAAGCGGGGAAATCGTCCATCTGCGACCGTCCGGCAACGCGCCGGAACTGCGCTGTTACGCCGAGGCGGGAACCGCCGCGCGCGCGGGCGCGCTGGTGCGCGAAACCCTGGCGAACGCCGTCCGCGCGATCGGCCCGCGCTAGGTCCCCGTCGCCGAGTCCGGCGTATAGATCACCCGTGCCCCTTCCTGAAAATCCTTCAGGCTCAGCGCCCAGCTGCCGCCGGGCCAGCGCAGCTCCATCTCGCGCCGCCTTGGCCGGTAGACGGCGGTGTAAAGCGTGCCGAAACCCTGCGCGAAAGCGGTGGAATAAAGGGGCGGGCGCAAGAAGGCCGAAATGAACTTTTCGACCGGATCGACATGCAGGGTCAGGCGCTGCAAAAGGAAACGCTCGCGCTCGACCGTCGCGGTGAACCGCGCATGGCTGGTCCATTCCACCGATTTCTGGTGATTGGTGGCAACCGCGGCATGGGTCACGACCGCCGGCCTGTCGGGCGACATCAGCACCGTGTGATAGCGGCGCCTGGCGTCCAGAACGGTGACGTTATAGCTCATATGCGTCGGGATCCGCGCCAGCGTTTCGGCGGCGGCCTCGGCGGTCTTGCAGGTCTGAAGGACATAACGAAGGATCAGCGGCACACCGAACCCCTCGCCCACGACCCGCCTGCCGCCAAAGGTCAGCGACACGGCCAGCCCGGCATCGTTGACCCCGTCGACCAGCCCCCACAGCCCGTCGCTCAGCCCCATCACCCCGCGCCCCTGCCATGCGCTGCGCAGGATCAGCCGGTCGAACGCCGAAGGATTATAGTCATAGTTGCGGACCATGACCGGCTCTCGCCCCGGCCAGATCGCCTGCGAACAGCCCGAAAGATAGGGCGGCGGCCGCCAGAACGACAGGAACCGTGCCGCGTGATCCGAACCGCCCACCACCTCGCAAAGCGCGTCATAGGTCGCCAGCAACTCCGGCATATGGGTTTTCAGCGCCGCGCGGCTGGCCCCGTAGGTCGGGCGCGGGCCTTCGCCCTCACGCAGCCACCAGCGGCGGTAGGCCGGCCAATAGGCATGGAAAAGCGCGGCCAGCTTCGGGCCCGGCTCCGGCTCATCGATGGCACGCCATTCCAGTTGCATAGACTATCCACTCGGGCCGGACCCGGATCCCGAACCCTGCCCGCTACATGATCTTGAAGGCCGGGTCGGCAAGGGCGGGGCCTGCGCTTTGCGCCGCAAGCGGCCGCGCCGCGAAGCTTTGCTTGATCCCGTGGATCCACCGCTTCGCGCGCTCGTTCAGCTGGAACCCGTTGGTCATCGACCGGCCGCGCGTCACCAGAATCCCCAGATCCGCACCTTCATAGCGATAGTCGCCGGGCTTCAGGATCCGCAGGAAAAAGGCCTCATTCTCGCTTTCCACGGCGCGGCGGTGATAATCGAAGCGGTCATAGACGACACGCCCGTCCTCCAGCATCCGGTAGATGCCGGATTGCGGGGCATGGGACACGATGTCGACCGTATCCTCGGTATGCTTGATCACCATCTGGGACCATGAATCGATCATCGAGGAATCGGCCCAGCGGGCGTTCAGCTCATCCACGTCGAGATTGAACTTCTTCTTCGAGAATTCGAGCAGATGGAAAAGAAACAGCGGCGCATCCGCATGGGCAAAGGCCGCGTGGTTGGTCATGGACGAAGCCCCGGTGATCCTCGGGTTCAACTCGCCCAGCCACAGCTCGCCCGTCTTCTTGTCGATCAGGAAATCAAGCTCGAAATAGCCGCGATAGCCTTCCTTGCGCAGCTGTTCGCCGAACTGGAATGTCAGCTCGCGCGCGCGCTGGCGCGTCTTGGGCGCGAAGGCGGTCGAAAAGATCTCGTTCCCGCACCAGCCGCCGCGATAGGGCGTCAACTCCTTGAAGCCCACCAGCTCGGTCATCAGCGGGCCGACAATCGTGCCTTCCTTGGTCGCGCAGGCCTCGATCGCCGATCCGCGGCAATCGATCCGCTTCATGATCTTGATCTCGCCCTCGCCGACGATCTCATGTTCGTGACGGCGGAAATCGGCCTCGGACTTGATGAAAAAGGTCGTGTGCCCGCTGTCGCCAAAGGCCGACTGCAACACCAGATCGTGCCCCAGCCCCGCCTTTTCGCAGATCTTCTGCAAATCCGCATAGCTCTTCACTTCGGCCAGAACGTTCGGAACCGATGGCACGCCGGCCTTGTTGCCGACCCGAACCGTCTGGATCTTGTTGTCCATGTTGGTGCGCAGCTTCGCCTTCGGGAACCAGACATCGGCGCCAAGTTCCTTGGCCAGCCGCTCGGTTTCCTCATCGAACATCAGGAAGACGAATTTCGGCTTGCCGCCGCGCCGCTTGATCAGGTCGATCACCTCCTTGTGCTGCAGAAGGTAATTGTTGATCTCCTCGATCGACTGGAATTCGGCATGCGGCTGCTCTGACGGGCAGAACACGTTCGGATGGCGGCCGTCATAGCAGTCGATGTAACAGATGTACTTGAAGTTCTTGCACCATTCATCGATGCCCAAGAGGTTGAAATTGGTCGCAGAAATGAAATATATCGGCTCTTCGTTGCGGTGGAAGTGCCGGCGGATTTCCGAGATGTTCTTCAACTCGTTCTTGGCCATCATGTTCTCCCTGTTGTTATTTCGCGGCCTTCGGCGCGGCGCCCTTCAGGCGTTTTGCCAAAGCCTCTTCCGTAAAGACCCGAAGACCCAGATCGGCGCGGTAGCCGTGGATTTCGTTCACATCGAGGGCACGCATGAAAGCCAGGATTTCATGGCTGACGACCTGCCCCGGCACGAGGATCGGGAATCCGGGCGGATAGGGGATGATGAACGAGGCCGAGACGACTTCGCGCCCGCTGTCCATCACCTCTTTCAGTGACCCGTCAAGTTCCAGATAATCGCAGTTCTTGTCGTCGTAACTCAGGAAAAAGGCGCTGCGGATATCGCCCTCGATGGTCTTGTCGTCGGTCCGGAACGCCTCGTGAAAGCGCGAGAAATCCGGCAGGGGCGGCAAGTCTTCCATCAGCGCCTTGACGCGATGCTCGAAGGCCCGCCGCTCCATGTTGGAGGCATCGTCAAGACGGTCGTCCAGTTCCTTGGCGATCTCGACCAGCACCTCGATCAGATAGGCGACCGAGGACCGCGTCGTGCCGATATTGGTCATGAAAAGAACGGTATTGCGCGAGGTCTTGTTGATCTGGATGCCGTATTTGTCCATCAGGATCTTGGTCTTGAACGTGTCGCCGTCCCAGCCGGTGCCGCCGACGGCCAGCGTCACCCGCGTGGCATCCAGCACGAACTCGTCCTTTTCCCAGCATTCCCAGATATCGGTCCAGCCCTGATGCGGGTCGTAATAGCTGGTCACCCCGCTTTCGCGGTAGGTCTCGGGGATCATGTCCCCCGCCGTCAACACCTTGAAATACTTCTGCAAAAGCGGATGGGTCGAAATCGCCTTGCGCATCGACATTGCCGCCTCGACCTGACGCTGCACGAATTCGAACCCTTCCAGTTCGACCTGCCTGCGCCCCACGTCAAGCGATGCGATGATCTGATAATTCGGGCTTGTCGAGGTATGGGTCATATAGGCTTCGTGGAAGGACTGCTCGACCTCGCCCTTGAAGTCCTGATCGTTGACATGGATCATCGACCCCTGCCGCAGGCTTGTCAGCGTCTTGTGCGTCGATTGCGTCGCATAGGCGCGCACCCTGGCATCGGGCGGCGGCAAAAGGCGCGTGTTCAGCAGGGTTTCCTCATCGGCATCCTTCAGCTCGGCCTGCTGCCTTTCCCACGCCTCGGCATGTTCGGGCCGCTTCAGGTTTTCGCGCATGTTGTTGGCGACATTCATTGCCGTGCGCTGGCGGTAGGTCGGGCCGAACCGGGCGAAGGCAAACCACGCCTCGTCCCACAGAAAGACCAGATCGGGCTTGATGGCGAGGCATTCCTCCATCACCCGCTCGACGTTATAGACGATGCCGTCGAAGGTGCAGTTGGTCAGCAAGAGCATCCTGACCTGATCGAGCTTGCCCGCCGCCTTCAGCTTCAAAAGCTGGTGCTTGATCTCGCGCAGCGGCACGGCGCCATACATCGAATACTGGTTCAGCGGATAGCTGTCGAGATAGACGACCTGTGCCCCCGCCAGCACCATCCCGTAATGGTGCGACTTGTGGCAATCGCGGTCGATCAGCACAATATCCCCTGGCCTTACAAGGGCTTGCACGACGATCTTGTTGCAGGTCGATGTCCCGTTGGTGGCAAAGAAGGTCTGTTTCGCGCCAAAGGCGCGCGCCGCCTGTTCCTGCGCTTTCTTGATCGGGCCGTGCGGCTCCAGCAGGCTGTCCAGCCCGCCCGAGGTGGCCGAGGTTTCGGCCATGAAGATGTTGGACCCGTAAAAGGCCCCCATGTCCTGAATCCAGTGACTGCGGCTGATCGACTTGCCCCGGCTGATCGGCATGGCGTGAAAGACGCCGGTCGGCTGCTTGGAATATTCCACCAGCGCGGTGAAGAAGGGCGTCTTGTAGCGCGCCTGAACGCCACGCAGGATATTCAGGTGAAGTTCCTGAAAATCCTCCTGATTGTAGAAGACCCGCCGGCAGATCCCCAGATCCAGCCCGGCGATCTCCTCGACCGAACGTTCGGTGACCAGATAGGCGTCAAGCTCGGGGCGCACCGCCGCGATCAGCCGGCACAGTTCGGGCCCGTAGTTTTCCGGTTTCAGTTCGGCAAGCCCGGCCTCGCCCCCCGCGCGGTTGAGATAGCGCTTGAAGATCGGCAGGTCGATCCCGGACTTCAGCCGCAGGCCGGGGCGCACGACAACGGCCTGAACATTGTGGTTGAAAAGAATGCCGATCAGCGCATCCTCAAGACTTGGCACCACGACGATCTCATAGATGAACGGATCCTCGAAACGCCGCATGCGGCTGACATTGTTCTTCAGCCAGCGTTCCTGATGCTCGTTCAGGTCATCGACGATCAGCACCTCGAAATAGGGCTTGGTCAGGGCCCGCGCCTCGGGCGATTGCAGCGCCTCGTCCTCATGGTCCTCGGCATCCGCGCTTTCACGGTCAAGCGGAATGTGGCGCCGCCGATAGGCACCGGTCGTCAGCGCGCGGCTGGCCCGGTGGACGCCAAAGGCGACCTCGTCATAGTTTCCGTGCTCGAAATGGCGGCGCAGCGCGTCAAAGGCCTGAACCCCCGGAAACGCCCAATAGCTTTCGATCAGCGCCAGCGCCGAAAAAAGCTCGGCGATCTGACTGCGCAGCGCCTCCGCCTTGCGCCCGGACGGATCGCGGCTCAGCGCCGCTGTCGTCTCGCGCAAGGTGCTCCAGCGATCCGACCGAAGCTGAATGGCAGAATAGTAATCATTGACTGACTGCACCGCGTTTCCCCGCTTTTGTTCGGCGGTGGGCGCGATCCGGAAGACAGCCCGCCCGTTGACGGGCAGGGCAGCCCTGCTCAGCCGATTGCCGATTTATCCCCAGGCAGATACTGAAGCCCCTGGCCCAAAGCCGTTGTTTGCACGTCTATATTTCCACCAGCATGCGCTATCCGGTCACTGCCGGCAACTGATTTCTCCAAACCGGCGCGCGAACCCTGCCGTGGCATTTCCAGCGGCCCGAGTGTCTTCAGATAGGCGTCCGCGCCGCTCTCGCGGTCATAGACCGAAAACTCCGCCGACCGGTCGCGGAAGCTTTTCAGCACCTGACCCAGCCCTTTCAGACCGGCCTCGCGCTGCCTGCGGACCAAGGAAAGATCGACCTCGATGGGGAACATGTCTTCCTGACCGGCCGACTGGTGCAGCACCGTCGCCGAAGGATCGACGATCAGCGACCGGCCCACGCCACCGGCGCCAAGACCATTCACGTCGATGACATAGCACTGGAACTGCGCCGCCGTCGCCCGCGCGATCGCCAGTTCGGCGTCGCGGTCGGTGGTGCCGGTCAGGACCGGATGCAACAGCACCTCGACCCCGGCGCTGGTCAACTGACGCGTCGTTTCGGGGAACCAGATATCATAGCAGATCGACAGGCCGAACCGCCCGACATCGGGCACGTCGAAGACGCAGAATTCCGTTCCGGCATCCACCTCGATCTCATAGGGGCGGAACGGAAACATCTTGCGATAGCGGGTCACCACATGGCCGTCCGGCCCGATCACGGCCGATGTGTTGTAGATGCGGCCATCTTCGGCCTTCTCGAACATCGATCCCGGAACAAGCCAGATGCCATGCTTCCTTGCCGCCGCCCGGAACTGGTCCAGCGCCTCGTTTTCGAAGGGCTGGGCGAAGCGGTGCAGCGGCCCGAAGGGCGCAAGCTCTGAAAACAGCACCATCTGGGTCCAGGGAAACCGCGCCATCAGCACGTCGATACGCTGGATCATCGCCTCGACATTCGAATTCAGCGCGTTGACGTACATCTGTACGCCGGCAATCGCAAAAGGTGTCATTCCGGTCTCTCGCTGGGCGGCGCGGCCGCCATATTTTCGGCTGGGGTCCTGCTTACCCCCATTTCATGCGGGAGTGAACCGCAATCATGACCATTTGATCAAACACCCGCCGGGTTTTCCGCATCGCGGCCCATCGCGGCCAGATCCGCGTAGCGGTCACCAATCCGGTGATGCGGGCGCCCGCCCGTCGCCGCGCCAAGCGCCACGACCAGTTCGTCATGCCCCGGCGCATCGGGGACAGAGAACTGCACGGTCAGATAATGCGACCGGCGGCCGCCATCATGCTTGTCCATCAGGGGGATCTGGATCTGGGTATTGGCCGGGCCACGGGTGTTGGTAAAGCCCAGATAGGTTCTGGCCCCCACCGCCTCGCGATAGAAGTTGCCGAAGAAAAGCGTGTGGATCAGCGCCGAACCGTGCTCCAGCTCGCAATCCGTGCCGCAAATCGCGGCCTTGCCATAGGCTTCGATCGCATCGCCCGACCCGGCCAATGCGATCAGCCGGTCGGTCAGCATCCTGCCAAGCGCCGGCGCCATCCGCCGGATCTCTGGCGACAGGTCCTCGACATATCCGCGCCCGTGCCAGGGGTTCCTGACCACCGCCGCCACGCCGATGATCCGCAATACCGGGTCGGCGGCGCGAAGGCCGTCGCGGTGGATATCCTCGTCATATGTCACAACCTTGCGCAGTTCCGGCAGCATGGGATCCCCCCTCATCTGTCCGTCACCCGGCGAACCTTGCCGGTGATTTCGTCGCCCTGATAAACGCCGAAGACGCCGTGGCGATATTCTTCGGCATAGCGTTGCAGCATCGACCGTTCGGCCGAATTCGCGATCCGTTCCCACGGCAGGCCTTCCAGCGGCAGAAGGCACATACCCTTCGGCACCGCCCCCTCGACCTCGCCGTGATAGAAAATCCCCGTGGCGCCGGTTTCCCGGTCCTCATAGACCGCATAGATGAAGTCGACATCGGGTTTCAGACCCCGGCTGACCAGCTGGCGGCGCAACGCATCAAGGCTGGGCCTCACCCCGCCCACGGCGGGGACGGACAGCGCACCCTCCGCATCCTCGGCCAGAAGGATCGAACCCCGGCGCGTCAGCACCGCGCCGATCCGGGTGCCCTCGGCCGCGGCCACGGCCGAGACCAGCCGGTCCTCGATCCCGATCGAGAAGTAATTGCCGCGAAAATAGCCCAGCGGATTGCCCTCGGACTGCGAAAATTCGACAACCCGGCCGACGATGACGATATGATCCCCCGCGTCCATGCTGCGTTCGGGCACGCAGGTGAACTGCGCCAGCGCCCCGTCGATCAACGGCACGCCGTTCAATCCCGGCGACCACGCGCATTGCGCGAACTTGTCGGGTGCGCGCCCGGCAAACAGGCCCGAGATCGCCTTCTGGTCTTCGGCCAGCACATTCACCGCGAAGTGGCTGCAGGTCATGAATGTCTCGCAGCTATGCGCCGTCTTGGCGATGCAGACCAGCAAAAGCGGCGGGTCCAGCGATACCGAGGTGAAAGAGTTCGCCGTCAGGCCGCGCGGCGTGCCATCCCCCTGCAGCGAGGTCAGCACCGTAACCCCGGTGGCAAAGGCGCCAAAGCTGTCGCGCAGCTTGCGCGTATCCACGGGAACTTTCTCCGTTCCGGCCAGAATTGTTCGATTGTCCCCGCCTATGGCCGATGGAGTGGCATATTCAGGCGTCAAATTGTTCGAAAAGTGCAACGGGTTTGCAGCCACCCGCCACCCCCGCGCCCGGGCATCGGGATGCGGAACCTCGGCGATCATGCCGCGCGCGGCCACATGCGGATCGGCCATGATGTCGGCCACCGTATTGACCGGACCGAACGGCACCACCCCGCCCAGCACCGCGGCCAGCCCGGCCTTGCTCTGGGCCGCGGTCCATTCCGCGACGATGCCATTCACCCCGGCCGCGTTTCGGCACCGCGCGGCACGGGTGGCATAGCGCACATCCGTGCCAAGCCCGGCCTGTCCCATGGCCTCGCACAGCTTGCGCCAGAAGGCATCATCCACGATGCCAAGCGCGATATGCCCGTCGCGCGCGGGAAAGATCCCGAAGGGCGCAAGCAGCGGATGGCCGTTGCCTTCCGGCCCCGGCACCGTCCCGTCGAAATCATGCTGATAGACCGCGCGCTCGCAAAGCGAGATCATCGCGTCATACATCGCGATATCCACGAACTGGCCGTATCCCGTCGCCTCGGCCGCGCGCAGGGCGGCAAGGATGCCGAACGCCATGAGCGATCCGGCAAAGACATCGCCGATCCCGGGGCCAACCTTTGTCGGCGTGGCCGCATCCGGCCCGGTCAGCGCCACCAGCCCGCCCATCGCCTGCGCCACGACATCATAGGCCGGCCAGTCCTGATACGGGCTGACACCCGAGCGCGGATCGCCAAACCCCCGGATCGCGGCATAGACAAGCCGCGGGTTGGCCCCGGCAAGGCTTTCGTAAGACAGCCCCAGCCGCTCCATCACCCCGGGGCGGAAATTCTCGACAACGACATCGGCCGTGGCCGCCAGCGCCCGGAAGGCCGCCTTGCCCTCGGCGGTCTTCAGATCCAGCATCACGCTTTTCTTCGACCGGTTCAGGCTGACGAAGTATCCCGCCCAGTCATGGTTCGGGTCATCTTCGCGATAGGGTCCGTTCCTGCGGCTGGTATCGCCCTCCGGCCCCTCGATCTTGATCACCTCGGCGCCGTGATCGGCCAGCAGCATCGTGCAATACGGCCCCGACAACATGCGCGACAGGTCAAGAACGCGAATGCCCTTCAGGATACCGGTCATGTCTGATGCTCCAGATGGCGGCGCAGAAAGGCGATCAGCGGGCGGTTCACGGCCTCGGGCCGCTCAGCCAGAGCCATATGGCGAAGCCCGGGCAGGATCAATGCCTGCGCGCCCGGGATTTCGGCGGCGATGGCACGGGTCATCGCGGGCCCGTTGCCATGATCCTCGTCGCCCGTCATGACCAGCGCCGGAGCGGTCAGCGGCGGTTCGGGGGCAACGATTTCATCGACCCCCTCGGCCAGGATCCGGTAGATCGACGGATAGATCCCGGGGTCATTGGCCAGAACCCAGCCGCGGACAAGATCCATCATCGCCGGATTTGCCGCGCGAAAATCATCGGTGAACCAGCGCACCAGCGCGGCCTCGACCGTGGCCCTCGGCCCCTCGGCCCGCGACTGGTCCACCCGCGCGGCGATCGCCGCCCGAGCCTCGTCCGTGCGGCGGTGGGGCGAATGCAGGATGCCAAGCGCCGTCACCCTTTCGGGGTGATCCTGCGCAAAGCGCCGCGCGATCATGCCGCCCAGCGAAAAGCCGACAATCGCGGCGCGGTCCAGCCCCAGCCGGTCGAGAAGCCTGGCCAGCTGATCCGAAAGGGTCCCAAGCTCTGGCGCGGGCGGTGGCGGCGCCGATCCGCCATGGCCAAGAATATCATAGCTCAGCACCCGGAAACCCGTGGCCAGTTCCGGCTCCAGCCATTGCCAGCAGGCGCGGTTCAGGCCAAGGCCGTGGATCAGAACCACGACCGGCGCGCGTTCCGGCCCGCAAAGCGCAAAGGCCGTGCCGTCAGGCGTCCTGCCCGCGCCCTGCGCGGGTCTCATCTCCGGCCGTTCCACCATCCGTCGCGCCTCCCATGGCCAAGGCTTGCCACCTCACCCTGCCCCGTCATCCGTATTTTTCGCCACCGGCTGGCGAAAAAACTAAAAACACGGGCCTGCCCCTCTGCACTATAGGTGATGGCGGCGAGAGGGAGAACCGGGCGATGGGTGACGTGAAATCCTACAGGATGCTGATCGACGGCGAATGGGTCGCGGCCTCGGACGGCAAGACCTTCGACAGCGTCAACCCCTCGACCGGAAAGGTCTGGTCGCGCGTCCCCGAAGCGACCGCCGAGGATGTCGACCGCGCCGTGCGTGCCGCCGAGCGTGCCTTCACCTCCGGCCCCTGGGCCGGGATGGCGCCAACCGAACGCGGGCGCTGCCTGCGCAAGCTTGGCGATCTTCTGGCCGAACGGTCCGAAGCGCTTGGGCGCACCGAATCCATCGATACCGGCAAGATGCTGAAGGAAACCCGCTGGCAGGCGAAATACATCGCCGAATTCTTCCATTTCTACGCCGGCTGCGCCGACAAGATTTCGGGCGAGACGCTGCCCATCGACAAGCCCGATCTTTTCGTCTTCACCCGGCGCGAAGCCCTGGGCGTGATCGCCGCCATCGTGCCGTGGAACTCGCAGCTTTTTCTTGCGGCGGTCAAGCTCGGCCCGGCCCTTGCCGCCGGCAATACGGTGGTGCTGAAAGCCTCTGAACACGCCTCGGCCGCGATGCTCGAATTCGGCGAACTGATCGGGGCGGCGGGCTTTCCGCCCGGCGTCGTCAACATCGTCACCGGCCATGGCGATCCTTGCGGCAAGGCGCTGACCTCGCACCCCCTTGTCGCGCGCATCTCCTTCACCGGCGGACCGGACGCGGCGCGCCACATCCTCAACAACTCCGCCCGGAACTTCGCCGAGGTTTCGCTGGAACTCGGGGGCAAGTCCCCCTTCATCGTCTTCGAGGACGCCGATATCGAAAGCGCCGTCAACGGCGCGGTTGCCGGCATTTTCGGCGCCGCCGGCCAAAGCTGCGTCGCAGGCTCGCGGCTTTATCTGCATGAGGATATCGCAGAGGAATTCCTGTCGAAGATGACGGCGCTGGCGCGGGGGATCGTGATCGGCGATCCTTTGGACGGGGAAACCCAGATGGGCCCCCTCTGCACGACCGGCCAGCTTGAACATATCGAACGCGAGGTCGCCCATGCCGTCGGCGAAGGCGCGACGGTCCTGACCGGCGGCCGACGGCCGAAGGGGCTGCCGGGCACCTATTATGAACCGACGATCCTCGACATTCCCCGGCAGGATCTCCGCATTGTCGATACCGAACTCTTCGGCCCCGTCCTCGCCGTGCAAAGGTTCAGGACCGAGGAAGAGGCGCTGCGGCTCGCCAATGACACCGGACACGGTCTGGCGGCGGGGATATTCACCCGCAACGGCGCCCGCCAGATGCGGATGTCCAGGGCGATCCGCGCGGGCATCGTCTGGGTCAACACCTACCGGGTCATTTCGCCCATCGCCGAGTTTGGCGGGGTCAGGGGGTCGGGCTATGGGCGCGAAAGCGGGTTTCAGGCGATGTATGACTACACGCGCCCGAAAACCGTCTGGGTCAATACCTCGGACGCGCCGATGGCCAACCCCTTCGTCATGCGCTGATCCCGGCGCGGGGTCAGCCGAAACGGACGCCGCTTTCCTGCGCCAAAAGGCGCGGGTCGCGGGATTTGACCAGAACCGGCCGCCCCTCCAGCACCTCGCGGCAGCGCTCCAGCGTCTCGGCCTCCAGCCGCGCCATCGCCTCGGCGGTGTAAAAGGTCAGATGCGGCATCAGGATCACGTTTTCCATGCCGAAAAGCGGGCTGAGCGGATGGCCCTTCCGCGTCAAAGGCTCCTGCGAGAAGACATCAAGCCCCGCCCCGGCGATCCGGCCTTCGCGCAGCGCGTCAAGCAGCGCCGCCTCATCGACCAGCGCGCCGCGCGATGAGTTGATGAGGAAGGCCGAAGGCTTCATCCGCGCCAGTTCCGCCGCACCGATGATATGGCGCGTCCCGGCATTCAGCGTGCAATGGAGCGAGACGAAATCCGCCTCGGCCAGCATATCGTGGAGGGTGTCGATCTTCGTCACGCCAAGGGCCGCCATCGCACCCGCATCCATATCGGGCGTGTATGAGATCACGCGCGCCCCGAACCCCTGCCCGGCCATGCGCGCGAAGGCCCGGCCGATCCGTCCCAGCCCGACGATCCCCACCGTCTTGCCCGCGATATCGCCGCCCAGCCAGCGCCCGGTCGGCCAGGCCCAGCCCTCGGCCTGCATCTGCCGGTCGATGGGCACCAGCTTCTTGGCAAGGGCCAGCATCAGCGCAAAGGCGCCCTCGGCCACGGTCTGCTCGGCGTATTCGGGGATATTGACCACGGGCACCCCGGTTGCGCGCGCCGCCGGGATGTCGATGGCGTCGATCCCGACCCCGTATTTGACGATGCCCTTCAGACGCCGCGCCCCGGCAATCACCGTCGCGGTAACGGGCGTGTAACACATCAGCAGAAGGTCGGCATCGGCGACAACCGCCGCCAGTTCCTCCTCGGCGATGCCCTCCGGCAACAGCACCAGATCGCCAAGGGCCGCAAGTTCGCGGTCCAGATGAGGGCATTCAAGCTCGCGGTCCGTCCGAACGATCTTCATGGCCTCTCCCTTGCCGCCACCATCCCCGGTCAGGCCGGATCATGGCACGGCCGGATCGCCCTTGGCCAGCGGCCACGGCCATCCATCGCGGGGCCGCAAACGAAAATGGCGCCCCGCAACCGGGACGCCACTTCCAGAAATCCGGTCCGAAAGGTTCAGGCGGCTTCCGAGATGAACTTGACCGCATCGCCGAAGGTCTGGATCGTTTCGGCGGCATCGTCCGGAATCTCGATCCCGAATTCTTCCTCGAACGCCATCACCAGCTCAACGGTGTCAAGGCTGTCAGCGCCGAGATCGTCGATGAACGAGGCGGCTTCCGTCACCTTGTCCCCTTCAACGCCCAGATGCTCGACGACGATTTTCTTAACGCGATCTGCGATGTCGCTCATGGTCATTCCTCATTTTTGCGGGCCAATCCCGCTTCGTTGTCCCTTGCTCTATCAGAGCGGCTCCGACCTTGCCCGTAGCAAAGGCCACCGGAAAAGAACACATCCTCCCGGCACTTCGCGCTGGCCTATACCACAGTCTAATCCCTTGGCAAACGCTTTCGCAATCACCTTTGCAGGCGAAATCGCCCGCGCGGGGCAAAGCCCGCTCACACCATATTCATCCCGCCATTCACATGCAGCGTGGCCCCGGTGACATAGCCGGCCTCGTTGCTGGCCAGATAAAGCACGGCGGCGGCGATCTCCTCGGGCGTGCCCATGCGCCCGGCGGGAATACGCTCGGAAATCCGCGCCTTCTGGTCGTCATTCAGCTTGTCGGTCATCGGGGTCGCGATGAAGCCGGGCGCAACACAGTTCACCGTGATGCCGCGCGTCGCCACCTCCTGCGCCAAAGCCTTGCTCATCCCCGTGACCCCGGCCTTTGCCGCGCTGTAATTTCCCTGCCCCGGATTGCCCGTCGTCCCCACGATCGAGGTGATGTTGACGATCCTGCCCCAGCGCGCCTTCATCATGCCGCGCAACACGCCCCGGCACAGCCGGAAGGTCGATGTCAGGTTGACATCCAGCACCTCGCGCCACTCCTCGTCCGACACCCGCATGAACAGGTTGTCGCGCGTGATCCCGGCATTGTTCACCAGAATATCCAGCCCCCCCATCGCCAGGGCGGCCTTTTTCGGCAACCCCTCGACCGCTTCCGGATCCGCAAGGTTGCAGGTCAGCACATGCACCCTCTCACCCAGATCCGCGGCCAGTTCGCGCAACGGGGCTTCACGCGTTCCCGAAAGGGCCACGGTCGCGCCCGCGCCATGAAGCGCCCTGGCGATGGCGCCACCAATTCCCCCCGACGCCCCCGTCACCAGCGCCGATTTCCCGCTCAGATCGAACATCCTGCTTTCCTCGTCTTCTTCATTGTCCAAATACCCCGGGTGGGGTCCGGGGAGGGCAGCGCCCTTCCCGGCCGCTTACCCCGCAACCGCGGCCGCCACATCCTCGGGCGTGCCCACCGCGCGCGTCTCGGCCTCTTTCGCGATCCGCCGGATCATGCCCGACAGCGCCTTGCCCGCCCCGATCTCCCAGAACGACGTCACGCCCTGCGCGGCCATCCATTCGACCGATTCCCGCCAGCGCACCGACCCGGTCACCTGTTCGACCAGAAGCGCACGGATCACATCCGGCTCATCGACGGCGCGCGCGATGACATTGGCCACGACCGGCACCGCCGGCGTCCGGATCGCGACATCGTCCAGCGCCCGCGCCATCGCCTCGGCTGCCGGCGCCATCAGCGCGCAATGGAACGGGGCAGAGACCGGCAGCAGGATCGCCCGCTTGGCACCCCGCCCCCTGGCGATCTCCAGCGCCCGCTCGACCGCGCCCTTGTGACCCGACACAACCACCTGCGCGGGATCGTTGTCATTGGCCGCCTGACAGATTTCCCCGCCCCGGGCCGCCTCCGCCGCCACCTCGGACGCGGCCGCGAAATCAAGCCCGAGCAGCGCCGCCATCGCGCCGACCCCGACCGGAACCGCCTCCTGCATCGCCTTGCCGCGCAGCCGCAACAGACGCGCGGTATCGGCCAGGCTCAGCGCGCCCGCCGCGCAAAGCGCGGAATATTCACCCAGCGAATGGCCGGCGACATAGGCCGCGCTCGCAACGCCGACGCCTTCGGCCTCCAGCGCCCGCAGCGCCGCGATCGATGTCGCCATCAGCGCGGGCTGGGCGTTCTGCGTCAGCGTCAGCTCCTCCTGCGTGCCCTCCCAGATCAGCGCCGACAGCTTTTCGCCAAGCGCGTCATCGACCTCGTCATAGACGGCCCGCGCGGCCGGATAGGCCTCGGCCAGCGCGCGTCCCATGCCGGTTACCTGGGCTCCCTGCCCCGGAAAAACGAATGCCCGCATCTGCCCCTCTCATCCTTGTCCTTCATCGCTGCCATAACCTGCCGGTATCGCGATCGCAACGCAATGGCCGCGATAAGGCCCGCCGCGCTTGGCAACGCCTGCCTGCGCCCCCCGCGCCCGGCGGGCCGGGCCTCGGGCGGGCCGCACCGTGTCCATGGAAGTTTTGTCCTTGATGGCTTTCCGCATCCGCCAATATTTCGTAAACCGCGAATGGAGCAACCGGAAAGCCAGATGACCGAGTCGATCATAGAGCGCTGCGAAGCCAAGGGTCTCAGGATGACCGAACAGCGTCGCACCATCGCGCGCGTGCTCGAGGAGTCCGACGATCACCCCGATGCCGAACTTCTCTATACACGCGCCTCGGCGATCGACCCGAAGATCTCGCTGGCCACGGTCTACCGGACGGTCAAGCTCTTTGACGAGGCGGGCATCCTCGACAAGGTCGAATTCGGCGACGGGCGCGCGCGTTACGAAGATGCCGAACGCGCCCATCACGATCACCTGATCGACCTGACGACCGGCAAGGTCATCGAATTCGTCGATCCTGAAATCGAGGCGCTGCAGGACAGGATCGCGCGCCGCCTCGGCTACCGCCTGACCGGCCACCGGCTCGAACTTTTCGGAATGCCGCTCAAATTGCGCGGCCGCGAATGATCTCGCGGAACCTGCGCGGCATCGCGCTCGTCGTCTTTTCCATGGCCGCTTTCTCGGTCGAGGACGCCTTCGTCAAGGCCCTGACCGGGGGCCTGCCCATCGGGCAGGTGCTGGTCATGCTCGGCATCGGCGGGGCGGTGGTCTTCGCCGCCCTCGTGGGGCCGTCCGCATGGCGGCGGATGTGGGCCGCGCTTTTGGTGCCGCAGGTCGCGCTGCGCACCGCGGCCGAGGCGGTAAGCGGGCTGACCTTCGTCACCGCGCTCTCGCTCGTGCCGATCTCGACCGTGGCGGCGGTGTTTCAGGCAACGCCGCTCGCCACCACGGCCGGGGCCGCGCTTTTCTTCGGCGAGGCGGTCGGCTGGCGGCGCTGGGCCGCCATCGTCGCGGGCTTTGCGGGCGTTCTTCTGATCCTGCGCCCCGGCTTCGAAGGCTTTCAGCCCGAGGCCGCCCTCGTCCTTGTCACCGTCGTGACCATCGCGGTGCGCGATCTCATCACGCGCCGCATCCCGGCCGGCATCCCGTCCATGGCCATTTCCTTTCACGGCTTCTTCGCGGTGATCCTCGCGGGCGCCGGGCTTCTGGCCTTCGGCCCCGCCCCGCTGCCGGTCAGCACGCTGAACTGGATGCAGATCGCCTTCGCCGTGGCCTGCGGCACATCCGGCTACTACGCCATCGTCGCCGCGATGCGTGCGGCGGACGCCTCCTCGCTGATGCCCTTCCGCTATTCGCGGCTGGTCTTTTCCATGATCATCGGCGCCATGGTCTTCGCCGAACGCCCCGATCCCTACACGATCGCCGGCGCCGCCGTGATCGTCGCCGCCGCCTTCTACACCTATCTGCGCGAGCGGAAGTTAGCGTTAACCGCCCCGACGGCGTAAACACCCTTTCCACGCCCGCAATCTGCGCATAAACACCGCCCAACCGCCACCATCCGCGAAAAGGACACCCGCCCGATGAGCACGATTATCGACATACACGCCCGCGAAATCCTCGACAGCCGCGGCAATCCGACCGTCGAGGTGGACGTCACGCTGGAAGACGGCACCATGGGCCGCGCCGCCGTTCCCTCGGGCGCCTCGACCGGCGCGCATGAGGCGGTGGAGCGGCGCGATGGCGACAAGGGCCGCTACATGGGCAAGGGCGTGCTCGAGGCGGTCGCCGCCGTCAATGGCGAGATCGCCGAAAACCTCATTGGCGAGGATGCGACCGAACAGGTCGCCATCGACCGGCTGATGATCGAGCTTGACGGCACCCCCAACAAGTCCCGCCTCGGCGCCAACGCCATCCTCGGCGTCTCGCTCGCCGCCGCCAAGGCCGCCGCCGATTTCACCGCCCAGCCGCTCTTTCGCTATGTCGGCGGCACCTCCGCGCGCATCCTGCCCGTGCCGATGATGAACATCATCAATGGCGGCGAACATGCCGACAACCCGATCGACATTCAGGAATTCATGATCATGCCCGTGGCCGCCCCCGATATCCGCGGCGCGGTCCAGATGGGCTCCGAGGTCTTCCATACCCTGAAAAAGGAACTTTCCGCCGCCGGCCTTTCCACCGGCATCGGCGATGAAGGCGGCTTCGCGCCCAACCTCTCCTCGACCCGCGATGCGCTCGACTTCATCCTGAAATCCATCGAAAAAGCCGGCTACCGCCCGGGCGAGGATATCTATCTCGCCCTCGATTGCGCCTCGACCGAATATTACAAGGGCGGCAAATACGTGCTCTCGGGCGAAGGCAAGACCCTCTCGTCCGAGGAAAACGTGGCCTATCTCGCGGCCCTCGTGAAGGACTATCCGATCATCTCCATCGAAGACGGCTGCGCCGAAGACGACTGGGACGGCTGGAAACACCTCACCGATGTTCTCGGCGCAAAATGCCAGCTTGTCGGCGACGATCTTTTCGTGACCAACCCCGCCCGCCTCGCCGAAGGCATCGCGAAGGGCTGCGCCAACGCGATGCTCGTCAAGGTCAACCAGATCGGCACCCTCACCGAAACCCTTCAGGCCGTCGACATGGCCCACCGCGCGCGCATGACCAATGTCATGTCGCACCGCTCGGGCGAAACCGAGGACGCGACCATCGCCGATCTTGCCGTGGCCACCAATTGCGGCCAGATCAAGACCGGCTCGCTCGCCCGCTCCGACCGGCTGGCGAAATACAACCAGCTGATCCGGATCGAGGAAATGCTGGGCGAGACCGCCGAATATGCCGGCCGCTCGATCCTGCGCGGCTAAGCTTCTTCATTGCCGAAATACCCCCCGCCGGAGGCGCCCGCCGCAAGGCGGGCCCCGATCCGCGCCTATAAAGCGACCTTGAATTCCTGAATCGTGTTGCCGCCGTCGACCACGATCATCTGCCCGGTCAGATAGCTCGCCTCTTCCGAGGCGAGGAACCGCGCCACATGGGCAACCTCCATCGGCGTGCCGGGGCGGCCCACCGGCGTATGCGTCCCGGCCGCGATCTCGTCCTTGCCGGATGAACCGGTCCTGATCCAGCCCGGCCCGATGCAGTTGACCGTCACCCCCTTGGCCGCCACCTCGACCGCCATTTCGCGGGTCAACCCGAGAAGCCCCGCCTTCGCCGCGCCATAGACCCTCGATCCCGGGATCGCCACAACCGGACCGGTGACCGAAGACATGTGCACGATACGGCCATATCCGCGCCGCATCATCGATGGCAGAACCGCCCGCGACAGGCGCATCGCCGATGTCAGGTTGATGGCCAGCCCGTGCTCCCAGGCCTCATCGCCGATCCCTGCCAGCGTGCGGCGGGCGAACCGCCGGCCGGTCTGCACCATCCCCGCGTTGTTCACCAGAATATCGACGGGGCCAAGCGCGGCGCGGGTTGCGGCCACCAGCGCGCGAACCTCCGCCTCCCGGGTCAGATCGGCAATCGCGGCAAAGGTCCCCTCGGCCCCCAGTTCGGCCCGGCGATCGTGAATGCGCGCGGTCGTCGAGGTGATCGCCACGCGCGCGCCGGCCATGCGCAGCGCCTTCGCGCAGGCAAAGCCGATGCCATCCCCGCTGCCGGCCCCCGTCACCAATGCGACCCGCCCCTCGACCCCCGCCATCAAATGCCTGCCTTTCGGACCATCGGTGCCAACTTCCCCGTCTTTGGCCGGACTTTACGGGCATGGCTTGCCTGCGTCACCTGCTTGCACGAAACTCGGCGCATGACGGATCACAAGACCTTCCTTGCCAGCCTCGGCAGCGCCGACCGGGCGGCCCTCACCCAGCGCAGCGACCGGGCCGGGCTGCGGCATCTTGCGCTGCATCTCGGGCTGATCGCGGCGACCACGGCCCTGATCGGGCTCCGTGCGCCTTTCTGGCCCCTCTTTCTGCCGCTTCACGGCATCCTGATCACCTTTCTTTTCACGCTCGAACATGAATGCACGCACAAGACCCCCTTCGCGACCGGCTGGCTGAACGAGGCCGCGGGCACCCTCGCCGGTCTCGTCCTGATCCTGCCCTTCCAGTGGTTCCGCGCCTTTCACCTTGCCCATCACCGCTTCACCAACATCCCCGGCCACGACCCCGAGCTTGCCGCGCCGGGGCCCGCGACGGTGCGCGGCTGGCTATTCCATGTCTCGGGCCTGCCCTACTGGCGTGCCAGCATCGCGACGCTGATCCGGATGGCGGCCCGGGGCGCGCCCGCGCCCTACCTGCCGGACCGCGCGATGCCGCGCCTTGTCCGCGAGGCACGGCTGCACCTTGCGGTCTACGCCCTTGCCCTCTTGTCGCTCGTCTGGTCGCCCCTCGTCGTCTGGCTCTGGATCGTGCCCTCGCTCATCGGGCAACCTTTCCTGCGGCTTTACCTGCTGGCCGAACATGGCGACTGCGCCTTTGTCGCGAACATGTTCGAAAACACCCGCACGACCTTTACCACCGGCATGGTCCGGTTTCTGGCCTGGAACATGCCCTATCATGTCGAACACCATGTTGCCCCGAGCGTACCCTTTCACCACCTGCCGCGCCTGCACCGGCTGATGCGCGACCGGCTGCGCGTCACGGCACCGGGCTATGCCGCCTTCACGCGGGCCTATCTTGACCGCCGCCGCCCGGGCGGCGACGGCCCCCGGGGCGGCAATGTGTCGGGCACAATGCCGGGTCTGGCCCCCGACGACGCCGCGGGCTAAGCATGCCCTGCATCGCGGAGCGCCACGACATGACGAAGACCCCTGCCCCAGCGAACACCGCCGAGGACACGCTGCCCGGCTTTTTCTTCGCGCTTTCGGCCTATGGGCTCTGGGGGCTCTTGCCGCTCTACATGAAGGCGCTGGCCTCGGTTCCCGCGTCGGAAGTGGTGGTTCACCGTGTCCTCTGGTCGCTGCCGGTGGCGCTTCTGGTCCTTGCCGCCACCGGGCGCGGCGCCGATCTGATGCGCGCACTGAAAAGCCCGCGCATGATCCTGATGGCGATGCTGACCGCGCTGCTGATCAGTACGAACTGGGGCATCTATGTCTGGGCCATCGGGGCGGGCCATGCGCTCGACACCGCCCTTGGCTATTACATCAACCCGCTTTTCTCGATCTTTCTCGGCGCGGTCCTCTTGCGCGAAAAGCTGATGGCGCTGCAATGGGCGGCCATCGGGCTGGCGGGGGGCGCGGTCCTGATCCTGACAGTCGTCGCCGGGCAGGTTCCGGTCGTGGCGATCAGCCTGACGCTGACCTTCGGCTTTTACGCCTTTTTCAAGAAATCCCTGCCGATCGGCCCCAATCAGGGCTTCACGCTGGAAGTCCTGATCCTGATGCCCTTTGCCATCGCCTATTACATCTATCTGGTGCGGCAGGGGGAAAGCCATTTCATGGCGGGCGATGCGGGGATCACCGCGCTTTTGCTCGGCTGCGGCCCGGTCACGGCCATTCCCTTGATGCTTTACGCCAATGGCGCCAAGCGCCTGCGCCTGACGACCATCGCCATCATGCAATATATCGCGCCGTCGATGATCTTTCTCACCGCGGTCCTCTTGTTCGGCGAACCCTTCGGCACGGCGCGCGCGGTGGCCTTCCCGATGATCTGGGCGGCACTTGTCCTTTATTCCTGGTCGCTTTTCCGTCAGTCGAAACGGCCGGGCCGGTAGGGCCGAAGCTCCGGAGCGTCCCCCCGCCCCGCAATCTCGCGCGCGGCCAGTTCCCCGACCAGCGCGGCCAGCGTCGCGCCGGAATGCATGACCGCGATGTAAAGGCCGGGAACCTTCCCCGCGCCCATGACCGGGAACTGATCGCCCGGCACCGGCCGCATGGCGAACGTCGCCTCCTGCCAGGTGGCGCCCACCTCGGGCAAAAGCCGGCGCAACCGCTCGAACGCCTTGTCGGCCAGCGCCGCCGCGGGCTCGGCCAGTTCGGCCGTCGCATCGCCCTGATGGTTCGGCGAAGCCGGCGCCAGCACACGGCCATCCGGCTCCTGGCGCAACTCCATCCCGGGCGTCACGAGGATGTGGTTGAGACGCGCGTCGATCGGGGCCGAGCGCAGGATGACCGCCGGGCGGCGCAGCATCGGCAGCGCCTGTCCAAGGGGCCTCAGCAGATCCTCTGCCCCCGTCCCGGCCGCCACGACCACCCTTTGCGCCGCGATCACCCCGCCCTCGACGGCAACCCCCGCCACGCGCCCGCCCCGTGTCACGATCTCGCGCACCGGCACGCCAAGGCAAAGCCGCGCCCCATGCGCCGCCGCGCGGGACAAAAGCGCGCGGGTCATGACCGCCAGATCGCAGACACCCTCGCTTGGCAGCACCAGCGCCGCCTCGGGCACCGCGCGCAGGGCCGGCTCCAGCCTTGCGATCTCGTCCCGCCCGATGAGGCGGACCGGATATCCCAGCGCGCGCAACCCCTCGGCCATCTTCTCCTGCGCCGCGCCGCCCTCTTCCCAGCTGAGCGCGCCGGGCCATTGCGGCCCCATCGGGCCCAGCTCGGCCGCCAGCCGCCGATGCGCCTCCATCCCGGCCAGACGCAGGTGGAAGTGATGCTCGTCAAGGTGAAAACTCGCATTGATCCAGCCGAAGGACCGGCCCGAGGCCGCACCGGCCGCCAGACCCGCATCAATGACCGTCACATCCGATCCCGCCCCGGCAAGGCGATGGGCGATCGCCGCGCCGATCACACCGGCGCCGATGACGATGACGGGTTCGCTCATGCCTGCCCCCCTTCGGGCCTGCTGATCCGCCCCCCCCCGATGGCGGCGGCCACGCCCGTCGTGCCGGGACAGGTCGTCGCCAGCCCGCGCGCCACGCGGACCGCCAGATAGGCAAAGGCCTGCGCTTCCAGCATGTCGCCGTTCAGGCCCACCGCCTCGACAGGGTCGACCGGCAGACCCGTCCGCGCGGCGATCATGCCCATCAGAACCTTGTTGTGCCGCCCGCCGCCGCCGACCAGCACCCGGCCAACGGGGGTGGGAAAATGTTCGGCCCCCGCCGCGACCGACGCCGCGGCAACCGCCGTCAGCGTCGCCGCCGCATCCGCGTCCGACAGGCCCGCGACCGCATCCGCGAGACCGGGGAAGGCATCCCGGTCCAGCGACTTCGGCGGGATCTTGCGGAAATACCCGTGGCGCAGGAACGCTTCGACGACCGTCTCATCGACCTTGCCCGACGCGGCCAGTGCCCCGGCCTCGTCCCGCTCCTGCCCCCGCCTTGCCCGCATCAGATCGTTGATCGGCGCATTGGCCGGGCCGGTATCGAAGGCAAGGCAGGCGCCCGGCGCCTCGGGCGCGGGCGCGCCGGGATCGATCCAGGTCAGATTGGCCACACCGCCAAGATTGAGAAAGGCAAGCGGTGTCTTCGCCCCGATCCATTTGGCGCAGGCGAAATGGAAAAAGGACGCGAGCGGCGCGCCCTGCCCGCCCATTCTCACATCGGCCGAACGGAAATCCCAAACCACCGGCAGGCCCAGAACCTCGGCCAGAACCGCCCCGTCGCCCGCCTGATGCGTGCCCCGCCCGCCGGGGTCATGGGCCAGCGTCTGGCCGTGAAAGCCGGCAATCCGCGCCTCGCCCGCAAACCGGGCCATCAGGACGGCATGCGCGGTCTCGACCACCTCGGCGGCCCCGGCCACGCCCTCATCGCCCGGCCAGCGCCCCAGCGCGGCGCGGATCACGTCCCGCTCGGCCTCCTCATAGGGCCGGTAGCCATGCGCGCCGAATTCGTGGATCCTTTCGCCATCCGTGCGCAACAGGGCGGCATCCACCCCGTCCAGCGATGTTCCCGACATCGTGCCAAGCGCCCAGACCGTCTCGCGTTTCAACATGCCCTTCCCCTTGCCCTACCTGCCGGATATACGGGGCCTTGCTTACAGAATGGACGATACGGCGATGACCTACCACCCGAAATCGGATTTCATGCGCGTGATGACCGAACGCGGCTTTCTGGCCGATTGCACCGATTATCAGGGGCTGGACGAAGCTTTGGTGAAGGGTATCGTTCCGACCTATATCGGCTATGACGCCACGGCGAAATCGCTTCATGTCGGGCATCTTCTGAACATCATGATGCTGCGCTGGCTGCAAAAGACCGGCCACAAGCCGATCAC
>JAGRDO010000040.1:0-213 GCA_020447005.1 Paracoccaceae bacterium | reverse complement strand
GCACCACCAAGGTGGGCGACCCGTCCTTCCGGGCCGATGAACGCCCGCTGCTGACACCGGCCCAGATCGACGAAAACATCGCCGGAATGAAGCGGGTCTTTTCCAGCTATCTGACCTATGGCGACGGTCCGACCGACGCGCTGATGCTGAACAATGCCGAATGGCTCGACGCGCTCAACTACCTTGATTTCCTGCGCGATATCGGGCGGCATT
>JAGRDO010000005.1:13913-17350 GCA_020447005.1 Paracoccaceae bacterium | reverse complement strand
CATCACCGGATAGCCGATCTCGCGGCTGATCTTCACCGCCTCGTCGGCATCCGAAATCAGGCCCATATAGCCCGGAACCGTTGAAACCCCCGCCTTCTGCGCCAGTTTCTTCGACGTGATCTTGTCGCCCATCGCCTCGATCGCCGGCGATGGCGGGCCGACAAACACCACGCCCGCCTTTTCCAGCGCCTCGGCGAATTTCATGTTCTCGCTAAGGAAACCATAGCCCGGATGCACCGCCTCGGCGCCGGTCTGGCGGATCGCATCCATGATCTTGTCGATCACGATATAGGACTGGTTCGCGGGTGACGGTCCGATATGGACAGCCTCGTCGGCCATCCTGACATGAAGGGCATTCTGATCGGCGTCCGAATAGACCGCGACGGTCCTGATCCCCATCTTGCGCGCAGTCTTGATGACACGGCAGGCGATTTCACCCCGGTTTGCAATCAGGATCTTCTTGAACATCTCAGCCCTTCCCTTCAGGCGGCGCAAACGAAAAGACCACCAGAGCGGCTGCCCTGGTGGTCCGGTTTGAAAGCGGTGCGGCGAAGACGCGCCGCGATCCGTGAATTATTGGCAGTAACCGGTCGCGCCGGCACCCGCGCCCAGCGCGCCGCCAACGATCGCGCTTTCGGCGACATTGTTATCGGTGACCGCGCCGAGTGCTGCGCCACCGGCGGCGCCGAGAAGCGCGCAATTGGCGTTGATGCCGTTGCCGCCCTGCCCCTGAACGCAGGCCGACAGGCCAACGACGGCGAGGATACCGGCAACAACCGTGATTTTAGACATGCTGCTCTTCCTTCAATGGATATCGTTATAGCGGCATCATGGTCCGCAAGTCGCGTCGCCGCAAAGTGAATTTGCCGTGAACAGGCGGCGTCGGCAAGCACCTGCTGACGGAATATCGCACCCGGCACCGACCCGCCCCCAAAAAGGGGCCTGACCCATAAAGGGCCAGGCCGTAGAGAAGGGGAAGGGTAACGGTTTTGACAAATAGAAGCAGCGTGATTGCTGTACTGCGCTGCTACACGGAAAGGATGTCCCCTCCGATCCGACAGCGCAAACTCAAAGTTTCCGATCGGGAAACGATGGGCAAGATCGCGCCCAAAACCGGTCTGGCTGCGCAGGTTCATGCCTATTCGTCCCCGTCGAACGCTTCCGGAAAGGCCGCCCGGGCCTTTGCGACATCGATCCGAAGCAGGGCTTCATAGGATTCGGGATCGAAATCCGGCTCAACCGCGACCACCTCGCGGCCCAGAAGCCAGCTGAGTCGCCCGGCATCGAGATTTCCGCGCTCGAAAGGGTCTTCGCCGAAATGCTGCCAGAGCGCGGCAAGAAACGCCGCGTCGGCCCGCCGGTCAAGCGCGGCGCGGTCGCGAAAGCGTTCGCGCGAAATCAGGCGCGTGATGCCCTTGGGATTGGCGCGGCGGATGGTGAACTGAAGATCGGTGCCGGGAAGGCGGCCCGGAAAGCCGCGATGTTTCAGCATGGCACCACCCCCGGCAGGCGCGGCGCGGGCAAAGGGGCCGGCTCGCAATGGCGGGCGCGAACCGGCCCGAGACGGTCACTTGTATTTGCCGGTGAAGACGGGTTCCTGCGAAACCGGCTCTTCGACATAGACCACTTCTTCTTCCTTGGCTGCACAGGCGGCCACGAAGGCGACCAATACGCAAGCGAACATCGCTTTTTTCGACATGTCTTTCTCCTGCTCGTTGGGGTGTCCGCACGGTTGTCCGTGTTCTCGCACCCGTCATGAAAGGCGCCGGCCATTCTGCCGGTTCCCGCAGCGATCATAAATGAGGGCGGCGTTTCGCCATATGCCGGCGCGCGCAAGTCCGAAATCTGTGGCCCCTTGGCATCACTTGACGCCGCGCATCGACTGCGGCCCGCAACATATTGTGCCATCATCAAAAAGCTTCCCAGATGCAGGCGTTGTCCTGAATGCGAAATGCCTCGAAAAACTGTGTGGCCAGCGGCTCTTGCGTGCCGAAGGGCAATTCCCGGTCGGCCATCGAGATAACGATCTGCGCCGGAACCGGGCCCGTCGAGGGCAATCTTTCCAGCGCGTAATTGTTGCAAAGCCACTCCATGTCCTTCTGCGCCGCTTCCGCTGAAACCGTGCCGCCGTCGCGTGAAATCGCGGGCGCGACAAAGCGGAACCGCACCGCCAGCCCGTCGCTGCCCTGCCCAAGCCCGATGAATTCCAGAAACCGGACTTCTTGCCCCGAAGGCACCGAAAGACCGGTTTCCCCCTCCACCGGCGCCACATCCCCGCCCCTCAGCAGCAGATAGGCCAGAACCGCCAGCAAGACCGCGCCGATGATTGTCGCAGCCGCTTTCACCGGGACGCCTCCCCGTGCGCAAGAGTTCGAAGGCAAGGTTCATGGATCATGCGCGCCTTAAAGCGGGATGTTGTCGTGTTTCTTCCACGGGTTTGACAGTTTCTTCGTCCGCAACGAGGCAAAGGCCCGCGCCACCCTGCGGCGGGTGGAATGCGGCATGATCACCTCGTCGATAAAGCCCTTTTCGGCGGCCACGAACGGGTTTGCGAAACGGTCCTCGTACTCTTTCGTGCGCCGCGCGATCAACGCCTTGTCGCCCAGCTCGCTGCGATAGAGGATCTCCACCGCGCCCTTGGCACCCATCACCGCAATCTCTGCCGTGGGCCAGGCATAGTTGAAATCGCCGCGCAGGTGTTTCGACGCCATGACGTCATATGCGCCCCCATAGGCCTTGCGCGTGATCACCGTGACCTTCGGCACGGTCGCCTCGCCATAGGCGAACAGAAGCTTCGCGCCATGCTTGATGACGCCACCGTATTCCTGCGTGGTCCCGGGCAGGAAGCCCGGCACATCGACAAGGGTCAGGATCGGAATTTCGAACGCATCGCAGAAGCGGACAAACCGCGCGGCCTTGCGGCTTGAATCGATATCAAGCACGCCGGCCAGAACCAGTGGCTGGTTGGCCACGACGCCGACGGTCTGGCCTTCGATCCGGATGAAGCCGGTGATGATATTGGCGGCGAAATCGCGCTGGATCTCGTAAAAGTCACCTTCATCCGCAACCTTCGCGATCAGTTCCTTCATGTCATAGGGCTGGTTCGGATTGGCCGGGATCAGCGTATCAAGGCTGGGTTCGACACGGGCCACATCGTCGAAAAACGGGCGCGTCGGCGCCCTGTCGCGGTTGTTCAGGGGCAGAAAGTCAAAAAGCCTGCGGATCTCGGCCAGCGCCTCGACATCGTTTTCGAACGCGCCGTCGGCGACCGAGCTTTTCTTGGTATGGGTCGAGGCGCCGCCCAGTTCCTCGGCGGTGACAATCTCGTTCGTGACGGTCTTGACCACGTCCGGCCCGGTCACGAACATGTAGGAGGTGTCCTTCACCATGAAGATGAAATCGGTCATGGCCGGCGAATAGACCGCCCCGCCCGCGCA
>JAGRDO010000005.1:13752-13908 GCA_020447005.1 Paracoccaceae bacterium | reverse complement strand
TGATGACGCTGATCTGCGGCACCACCCCGCTTGCCATGATGTTGCGCTGGAACACTTCGGCATAGCCCGCAAGGCTTGCCACACCTTCCTGAATGCGCGCGCCACCGGAATCGTTGATGCCGATGACCGGCGCGCCGTTCTGCATCGCCATGTCCA
>JAGRDO010000005.1:4334-13702 GCA_020447005.1 Paracoccaceae bacterium | reverse complement strand
CGAAGACGGTGAAATCCTGGCTGAAAACATAGACCATGCGCCCGTTGATCGTGCCCCAGCCGGTCACGACGCCATCGCCCGAGGGCCGGTCCTTCTCCATGCCGAAATCGGTCGCCCGGTGGGCCACGAACATGTCGAATTCCTCGAACGACCCTTCGTCAAGCAGAAGGTCGATCCGTTCCCGCGCGGTCAGCTTGCCGCGGGCATGCTGTGCATCGATCCGGCGCTGTCCGCCGCCAAGCCTGGCGGTGTCGCGGCGCGCTTCCAGCTGCGCAAGAATGTCTTTCATTCACGTCCCCTTTCGGCAATTGGCGCAACCTAGCTTGACGCCGACGGCGGGGAAAGCGAATTCCCGAAAATTTGCAACTATTTCGCATCAGCATTTCTGTAAATTGCAAATCAGCAAATTCATGCCGCTTCCGCGCCGCCACGCCAGGGTTTATAGCACGCGAAGCCCGGCAGGAGCATGGCACCATGGACCGCATTCCAATCCCGCTCGCCACCATCGGCCTTCTGGTCATGTCGAATGTCTTCATGACCTTCGCCTGGTACGGCCACCTGAAATACAAGGCGGCCCCGATCCTGGTCGTGATCCTTGCAAGCTGGGGGATCGCCTTCTTTGAATACCTCCTTCAGGTTCCGGCCAACCGCATCGGTCACGGAACCTTTTCGGCCGCCGAGCTGAAGACGATCCAGGAAGTGATCACCCTCTTGGTTTTCGCCATTTTTTCAGCAACTTATCTGGGCGAGGGGCTGGGCTGGAACCATGCCGTCGGGTTCGCATTCATCGCCGTCGGGGCGTTCTTCATCTTCCATCGCTGGGCCTGACCGACCGCCCCGGCGATTGTGGAAATTGACATGGACGCGCCCAGCGTCACGCTGTAACACCGGGCCATGACATCCGCCCCGCCTGAAATTTCGCAGTCCTTGCCGGCGGCCCGCTTTCTCGACCGCAAGTCCCCGCCGCATATCGCGACGCTGGTGGCGCTGACGGGGCTGGCGGCGCTGTCGCTGAACATCTTCCTGCCGTCGCTGCCCGCGATGGCGGACTGGTTCGGCGCCGAATACCGGCTGCTGCAACTTTCGGTCTCGGCCTATCTGGGCGTGAACGCCCTTATCCAGATCGTCATCGGGCCGATTTCGGACCGTTTCGGGCGTCGTCAGGTGCTGCTCTGGTCGCTTGCCATCTTTCTTGTCGCGACGGCCGGAACGCTTCTGACTGCGAACGTTTGGGTGTTCCTTTTGTGCCGCATGGTTCAGGCGGCGATCGCCACGGGGCTTGTCCTCGGCCGGGCGGTCATCCGCGACATGGTTCCCGCCGATGAGGCCGCGTCGATGATCGGATATGTCACGATGGGCATGGCCGTCGTTCCGATGATCGGCCCGCTGATCGGCGGCGCGCTTGACGAGGTATTCGGCTGGCAGGCCAGCTTCGTGCTGCTGCTGGCCCTCGGACTGGTGGTTTTCTGGCTGGTCTGGGCCGATCTCGGCGAAACGGCCATCGGCCCCAAGATGCGCTTTTCGGATCAGGTCCGCCAATACCCCGAGCTTCTGGCATCCCCGCGCTTCTGGGGCTATTGCCTTGCCGCGGCCTTTGCCTCGGGCGTGTTCTTTTCCTTCCTTGGCGGCGCCCCTTATGTCGGCAGCGAAATCTACGGCCTTTCGCCCGGCTGGCTGGGGTTCTACTTCGGCGCGCCTTCCATCGGCTATATGGTCGGCAATTACCTTGCGGGCCGCTACACCACCCGGATCGGCATCGACCGCATGGTGCTGAGCGGAACCCTGATCACCACGATCGGGATAAGCATGCTTTTGCTTTTGTCGATGGCCGGTCTGGTCGGGGCGAACCTTTTCTTTGGCCTGGTGGCCGCCGTCGGCGTCGGCAATGGCGTGGCGCTTCCGGGCGCCAATGCCGGGATGCTGTCGGTCCGGCCCAACCTTGCCGGGACGGCTTCGGGCCTTGGCGGCGCGATCATGATCGGCGGCGGCGCCGCGCTGTCGGTCATGGCGGGCTGGGCCGCCAGCCGCAGCGACACCGCGACACCCCTTGTGTTCATCATGTTCGTGTCCTCCGTCGCCTCGGTTCTGGCAATCCTTCTGGTCATCCGCCGGGCGCGCAGGCTCGGGCTCTGAACGGTCTTGGCGGCCGGGTTTGCAAAGCCTAGAATGCGCTTTAGCAAACAGAAGGGCCGCATCCCATGGCAACGCAGAAACTCTATGCCGGCGCGAAGCTGCGCGAAACGCGCGCGCGTCTCGGGCTGACGCAAAAGGCCTTCGCGGCCAAGCTCGGCGTGTCCCTGCCCTATGCCAACCAGATGGAAAACAACCACCGGCCGGTTTCGGCCGCCGTGGTTCTGGCCCTTGCCGGCGAATTCGGGCTGGACGTGACCGAGCTTTCGGCCGGCGATGCCGAACGCATGGTCTCGGACATGCGCGAGGCTCTGGCCGATCCGATCTTCGCCGATACGATGCCGCCCCTGGCCGATCTGCGGCTTGCGGCGTCGAATGCCCCGATGCTGGCGCGGGCCTTTCTCGAACTGCACCGCGCCTATCGCCAGAACCACGAACGCCTTGCCTCGCTTGACGAGGCGCTGGGCCGGGAAGGCGGCTCCACCCTCGCCTCCCCCTGGGAAGAAGTGCGCGACTTCTTTCACTATTGCGACAATTACATCGATGCCGTCGACCGCGCCGCCGAACGCTTTGCAAGCCCTGTCGGCAAGCCCTCGGACATTAACCGCCAGATCATGCAGGCGCTAGGCGCCGAGGGGATAGAGTTGCACTATTCCGATGATCCGGGTCTGCGCCGGCTTGAAGATGGAAAGCTCGTGATCTCGACCCGCGCCGCTTTGCCGACGCAAAGATTCCAGCTTCTTCACCAGATCGCGCTTCTGACCCAGAACGATCTGCTGGAGGCCACGCTCGACCTCGCCCGCTTTCAGTCCGACGCCGCCCGTGCCATCGCCAAGATCGGGCTGGCCAACTATTTCGCCGGGGCCGCGATGTTGCCCTATCGCGCGTTTCTTGAGGCAGCGCAGGAAACGCGGCACGATCTGGAACGGCTCGCCGACCGGTTCGGCGCGTCGCTGGAACAGGTGGCCCATCGCCTCTCGACCCTGCAGCGCCCCGGCCTCAAGGGCATTCCCTTCTTCTTTGTCCGCGTCGATCAGGCCGGCACGATCACCAAGCGCCACTCTGCCACACGGCTGCAATTCGCCCGGTTCGGCGGCGCCTGCCCCTTGTGGAACGTTCATCAGTCCTTCGAGACACCGGGCCGCTTCCTGCGCCAGCTCGCCGAAACCCCCGACGGGGTCCGCTATCTCTGCCTTGCACGCGACGTGTCGAAACAGGGCGGCTCATTCCTCGCGCCGGTCCGGCGCTATGCGATCGGGCTTGGCTGCGAGGTCAGCCATGCCAAGGGGCTCGTCTATGCCGACGGGCTCGATCTCGGCAATGCGCGCGCCTATGAACCGATCGGGATTTCCTGCCGCATCTGCGAACGCAAGGATTGCCACCAGCGCTCGGTTCCGCCGCTGGAGCGTAACCTGAAGGTCGCGCCCGATCGCCGCGGCCTCCTGCCTTACGAAATCGGCTGACCCTCAGCCCGAGGCCAGCATCCGCGCGATCTCATCCTTCAGATGGGCGCGCTTGCGGCGCATTTTGGTTTCGGTCTGCTCGCTGACCGGCTCCACCCCCGATTCCGCGCGATGCACATCGCGGTTGACGCTGTGATATTCTTCCGCAAGCCGCGCGAAATGCGCATTGGTCGTCTTCAGCGCGTGGATCCTGTCCGCCTCGGCCGGAAAATCCTCATGCAGTTCATGCGGCGTGTTCGACATCGCGAAATTCCTCCGTGTCTGTTCGACGCCGAACCTATCCCTGCCCGTCGCGGCCTGCCTTGACCTCGGTCAACCCTGGTCCGACGGCGCGTTTGAACGTCAAAACGGCGGTTCAACGCTTGCGGTTTGCCGCGCCAGCGCCCAAGTTCCGGACGCGAACATCTAGGCGGCCGAAACCCCAATGATCCTGCTTGAACATGGCCCGAACGGTGCCGCGGCGCTTTTCGACCGCCCGCGGCGGCTGATCCGCGCCGACCAGCCCGGCGAGGTTGCGCCCGCCCTGGCCGAAATGGACGCGGCACTTGCCGGCGGCCGGTGGCTGGCAGGCGTCGCCAGCTATGAACTTGGCTATGCGCTCGAACCGCGCCTTGCCGGTCTCATGCCCCCGATGCGGCGCATGCCGCTTCTGGTCTTCGGCGTCTATGACGGGCCGCAACAGGCGGAACCGGCGCTGGCACGCGCCGCCGCCGAGGCGCCGGGCGCCGGGCTCAGCCGCCCCGAACCAAGATGGACCGCCGCCGATCATGGCGCCGCGCTGTCCCGGATTCTCGCCTATATCGCCGCGGGCGACATCTATCAGGCCAATCTCACCATGCCGATGCGGGCCCGCCGCACCGGCACCGCGCTCGGGCTTTACGGCGCGCTGGCCGCCCGCCAGCCGGTGCGCCACGGCGCCTATCTGGAACTGCCGGACCTGCCGATCCTCGTCTCGCGCTCGCCCGAGCTTTTCTTTGCCACCGATGCCGACGCAGGCATCGAAACCCGCCCGATGAAGGGCACGGCCCCGCGCGCCTCCAACCCCGCCCATGATGCCGCCCTGCGCCTGGGCTTGCAGCAAAGCCTGAAGGACCGCGCGGAAAACCTTATGATCGTTGATCTTTTGCGCAACGACATTTCGCGCATCTGCCGGGTTGGTACCGTAAAGGTGCCCGAACTTTTCGGCATCGAAAGCTATGCGACCGTGCACCAGATGGTCTCGCGCGTGACCGGCCGTCTGGTCCCCGAAACCCCGGCCTCCGCACTCTTCCAGGCCCTCTTTCCCTGCGGCTCGATCACCGGCGCCCCGAAAATCCGCGCGATGGAAATCATCCGAGAGCTTGAGGCCGGCCCGCGTGGCGCCTATTGCGGCTCGATCGGCTGGATGGGCCCCGACGGATCGTCCAGCTTCAACGTGGCGATCCGCACGCTCAGCCTCTACGAAGGGGATGAGGTCGAATTCGGTGTCGGCGGCGGCATCGTCGCGGATTCGACCGCCACCGGCGAATATGAGGAGGCGCTGTGGAAAGCCCGCTTTGCAGAGCTGACACAAGGCTGATCGAAACCTTCGGCTGGGACGGCACGGCGCTGCGCCGGCTTCCCGCACATCTCGCGCGCGCCCGCGCTTCGGCCATCGCTTTGGGGTTTGTCTGGGATCGCGCGGCCATCACCCGCGCGCTCGCCAGTGTCACCGGCGAAATCCCCTTGCGTGTCCGCCTCACCATCGCACGAAACGGCGATGCCGAAGTCACGACCGGCCCGCTCGCCCCCACCCCTCCCCTCTGGCACGTTGCCGTCGCAAAGGACCGGCTGAACCCCGACCTCCCCCTGCTTCGCCACAAGACGACCGAACGCGCGCTTTATGACCGCGCGCGCGCCACGCTGCCCGGCGGCATCGACGAAATCCTCTTCCTGAACAGCCGGGGCGAGGCCGCCGAAGGCACGATCACCAATATCTTCGCCGATTTCGGCGACGGGCTCGTCACCCCTCCCCTCGCCTCGGGCTGCCTGCCCGGCATCCTGCGGGCCGAACTTCTGGCCGGGGGCGTCGCGCGCGAAGCCGCCATCCCCGCCCGCGACCTGCCCCGCGCCCGGCTCTTTGTGGGCAATGCGCTGCGGGGCCTCATTCCGGCCCGGCTCTCGACCTGACCCTGAATTTCATCGTGGCCGAAATACCTCGGGGGTCCGGGGGCAGCGCCCCCGGGGGCAGGCCATCACCGCTAGCGCGCCTTCAGCGCATCGACCTTCGCCTCCAGCCGCGCAAAAAGCGCTTCAAGCTGGTGGATCCGGATATCGTCGATCTTTTCATGCAGGCTCATGATCTCCAGCTCGGACTTGAGGTTGACCTCATAGTCATGCGCCGCGGCCACCCGGTCCTTCGCGCTTTGCCGGTTCTGCGACATCATGATCACCGGCGCCTGTACGGCCGCCAGCATCGACAAGATAAGATTAAGGAAAACAAACGGATAAGGATCGGCGGGCCGGCTCAGGATAAGCGCGTTGAGCGTGACCCAGCCAAGGATCAGCAAGGTAAAAAGTCCAATGAAGGTCCATGACCCGCCAAAGGCGGCGACCCGGTCGGCGACACGGTCGCCAAAGCCGAGACCGCTTCGAAAGGTCTCGTTCACATTTCGCGAAATCGCGCTGCGCGCGGCGATCCGGCGCAGGACGCGCTGCTCGCGCTCTGGCAGGTCGTCGAAGCCCCGGCTCAGCAAACGCTCTGCCAGTTCGCGCACCCGTTCGTCCATATCCGCCTCCAACCGTTCAGGATCGGGGCAAACCTACCACAATCGCCGGGCCGGCGCCCATGACCTAGCGTTGCGCCTCGCGCCAGCGCGGCGACAGCCACGGCTCTGAATTCGCCGGCGCCAGCATCGCCTTGCCCAGCACATGATCGGCGGCCTTTTCACCCACCATGATCGAGGGCGCATTGAGGTTTCCGTTGGTGATGCGCGGAAAGACCGAACTGTCCGCCACCCGCAGCCCCCCGACGCCAATGACCCGGCATTCCGGGTCCACGACCGCCATCGGATCGTCGGCCTGCCCCATCTTCGCGGTCCCGCAGGGGTGATAGGCGCTTTCCGCATGGTCGCGGATGAAACTGTCGATCTCGTCGTCTGTCCGGATCCCGCCACCGGGCTGGATCTCATGCTTCACGAAGGGCGCGAAGGCCTCCTGCCCGAAGATCTCGCGCGTCAGGCGCACGCATTTGCGGAACTCGGCCCAGTCATCGGGATGGGACATGTAGTTGAAGCGGATCACCGGCGCCTCCGCCGGATCGGCCGAGCGCAGCGTCACATTGCCCCGCGATTTCGACCGCATCGGCCCGGTATGGGCCTGAAACCCGTGCCCCTCCGCCGCCGCCCTGCCGTCATAGCGCACCGCGATGGGCAGGAAGTGATACTGGATATCGGGATAGTCCACACCCTTGTCCGACCGGATGAAGGCGGCACTTTCGAACTGGTTCGAGGCGCCCAGCCCGGTGCGGGTGAACAGCCATTGCGCCCCCACGAAAGCCTTGCCCCAGAGGTTCCAGTACTTGTAAAGCGTGATCGGCTGTTTTGAGGCGAATTGCATATAGATTTCAAGGTGATCCTGCAGGTTGGCGCCCACGCCCGGACGGTTCGCCACCACCGCGATCCCATGCTCTGCCAGATGCGCGGCAGGCCCGATCCCCGACAGCATCAGCAATTTCGGCGTATTGATCGATGAGGCGGCAAGGATCACCTCGGCCCGCGCCGAAATCACCTCGATGCGGCCCGACCGCTCCACCTCGACCCCGACGGCCCGCCCGTCGCGGATCGCCACCCTGCGCGCGAAGGCGCGGATCAGCGTGCAATTGTCGCGCTTCAGGGCGGGCTTCAGATAGGCATTGGCCGCCGACCAGCGCCGACCCTTCCAGATCGTCGCCTCCATCGGCCCGAACCCTTCCTGCTTCTGGCCGTTATAATCGTCGGTCACCTCATAGCCTGCCTGCCGTCCCGCCTCGACAAAGGCGTGAAACAGCGGGTTCCTGCGCGGCCCGCGCGACACGTGCAAGGGCCCGCTGTCCCCGCGGAATTCCCCCGCCTCCCCGCCATGCCACGTCTCCATCCGCCGGTAATAGGGCAGCACGTCGGCATAGGACCAGCCCCGCGCCCCGGCCTCGGCCCAGTGGTCGAAATCCCTCGCGTGACCGCGCACAAAGACCATACCGTTGATCGAGGACGACCCGCCGATGACCTTGCCGCGCGGCGTGGCCAGCCGGCGGTTGTTCAGATGCGGCTCAGGCTCGGACCGGTAGCCCCAGTCATAAAGCGACATGCCCATCGGGTAGGACAGCGCGCCGGGCATCTGGATGAAGGGGCCCGCATCGCTGCCGCCATGTTCGATGATGATAACCTGCTTGCCCGCCTCGGCCAGCCGGTAGGCCATCGCGCAGCCCGCCGAACCCGCGCCAACGATCACATAATCCGCCTGCATCCGTCGCTCCGATCACCGCTGGGGGCGCTGTGTCTGGCCGGGCGCCGCCGCCCCTTCCAGTTCACGTGCCAGATAGTCGAGCACAACTTGCGCCGCGCGCGCGCCGTCGGGCGTGCGCGGGTTCAGCGCCTCGCGGATATAGACCCCGTCGATCAGCGCGCCGAGCCCGTCCGCCACCGGACGCGCACGCGCGCCGACAAGCGGGCGCAGCGCATGGACCAGGTTCGAGGCCAGACGCCGCTGATAGACCGCCAGCAGGCGGGCGGCATCGGCCTGGGTCTGCGCGAGGACATAGAAATTCAGCCAGGCGCCGATCACCTCGCGCCGGAAATTCGCGCTGCTGAAGCTGGCACGGACAATCCCCACGACCCGCGCCCGGTTTCCATCCGCTGCCGCAAGCGCGCCGCGCACCTCTGCCCCGTAGAGGGTCAGGACATGGCGCATCGCCGCCAGGAATATCTGTTCCTTTGATCCGAAATAGTGATGCGCCAGCGCTGACGACATCCCTGCCCGCCGGGCGATCTGGCTGACGGTCACATCCAGCGACCCCGAGCGCCCGATCTCGGTGATCGTCGCATTCACAAGCGCCGCCTTGCGGATCGGTTCCATTCCAAGCTTCGGCATCGCGGTCAGATCCTCCTGCTTCTTGCGTCGCTAGCCGTATTTTTATTGACTAGTCAATCAAGAAAACGAAAACTAGCAGAAGTCTTTGCCTTTGGCGCGGCATGTTTCTAGGCTGCCCCGGCGCGCGTTTTCGGCGGCCAGCGCCGACGCGGCGGGTTCCGGACCAGGGCCCGCGGCAGGATTGAAGACACATGACAAGGCAACGAAAGAAGACAGGGAGTTACAAATGACAGTTTCCAAGACCATGCGCGCGGCGCTCCTGGCCTCGGCGGCGACCATCGCTGCGGGCGCCGCGCTGGCCGATGGCTGCGACACCGTGCGCTTTTCCGATGTCGGCTGGACCGACATCACCTCGACGACGGCCGCGACATCGATCGTGCTGAACGCGCTTGGGTATGAGGCCACGACCGATCTTCTCTCGGTCCCGGTCACCTACACCTCGCTGGCGGAGGGCAATATCGATGTCTTCCTCGGCAACTGGATGCCGACGATGGAGGCCGACATCGCCCCCTATCGCGAGGCCGGCACCGTCGAGGTGATCCGCACCAATCTCGAAGGCGCGAAATATACGCTGGCCACGAACGAGGCCGGGGTTGCCGCGGGGATCACCGATTTCGGCAATATCACCAATGCCAAGGACGCGCTCGACGCCAAGATCTACGGGATCGAACCGGGCAATGACGGCAACCG
>JAGRDO010000005.1:3283-4270 GCA_020447005.1 Paracoccaceae bacterium | reverse complement strand
GAACAGGGCATGCTGGCGCAGGTCGCCCGCGCGGACGAGCGGGGCGAACCGGTGGTCTTCCTTGGCTGGGAACCGCATCCGATGAACGCCAATTTCAAGATGACCTATCTTTCGGGCGGCGATGACTGGTTCGGCCCGAACTATGGCGGTGCGGTCGTCGATACCAACACGCGCGCCGGATATTCGGCCGAATGCCCGAACACCGGCAAGTTCCTCTCCAACCTCGTCTTCTCGCTCCAGATGGAAAACGAGATCATGGGCGCGATCCTGAATGACGGCGCCGATCCGACCGACGCGGCCAAGGCGTGGCTCGCGGCCCATCCCGAAGCCTGGACACCCTGGCTCGACGGGGTGACGACCAAGGACGGTGGCGATGCCGTGGCGGCCGTGACCGCGGCCCTGGCCGGCTGATCGCCTCTGGCCCCGGCGGCGCGTCCGGCCGGGGCCATTTCTGGCGCAACCCTGAACGGAGACCCCGATGTCCGACTGGCTGACCGCCTACAAGATTCCCATCGGCGACGGCGCCGATGCCGTGTTCTCGTGGCTCAAAACCAATGCACGGCCGTTTTTCGATTCCATCACACTGGTGATGGAAAAGCTGATCGACGGGTTGCAATGGGCCTTGCAGGCGCCGCCTGCCATCGCGGTCATCGCGGCCTTTGTCGCCCTGACATGGATCTTGCAGCGCAGCTGGAAAGCCTGCCTTTTCGTTCTTCTCGGTTTTCTCTTCATCCTCAATCAGGGCTATTGGGATGAAACCACCGACACGCTGACGCTGGTCCTGTCCTCCTGCGTCGTCTGCATGGGGCTTGGCGTGCCCATCGGCATCTGGCTGGCCCATCGCCCCCGCGCCTATGAGGCGGTCAGCCCGGTCCTCGACCTGATGCAGACGCTGCCGACCTTCGTCTACCTGATCCCGGCCATCATCTTCTTCGGGCTTGGCATGGTGCCGGGCCTTGTGGCCACGGTGATCTTCGTCCTGCCCGC
>JAGRDO010000005.1:2760-3185 GCA_020447005.1 Paracoccaceae bacterium | reverse complement strand
CTGCCCTCGGCCCTGCCGCAGATCATGGTCGGGCTGAACCAGACGATCATGCTCTCGCTCTCGATGGTGGTGATCGCGGCCTATGTCGGCGCGGACGGGCTGGGCAAGCCCGTCGTGCAGGCGCTGGCGCGGGTGAACTCCAAGCTCGGATTTGAAAGCGGCTTTGTCATCGTCGTGCTGGCCATCGTTCTCGTCCGCATGTTGCAAGGACACAAGAAATGAGCGCGGTGATCTTCGACAAAGTCAGCATCGTCTTCGGCGACATGCCGCAAACGGCCTTGCCCCTGATGGATGCCGGCAAGGACCGGGCCGAAATCCAGAAGCAAACCAAGCAGGTTCTTGGCGTTCACGATTGCAGCCTTGAGGTCGCCGAGGGCGAAATCCTCGTGCTGATGGGCCTGTCCGGCTCTGGCAAATCCACGCTG
>JAGRDO010000005.1:0-2554 GCA_020447005.1 Paracoccaceae bacterium | reverse complement strand
GCGCCGTGGCAAGGTGGACGAACAGCTTGCCCTTGTCGGGCTTTCCGACTGGGCCGAACGCAAGGTCGGTGAACTTTCCGGCGGCATGCAGCAGCGCGTGGGGCTTGCCCGCGCCTTTGCCACCGAAGCGCCGATCCTTCTGATGGACGAACCCTTTTCCGCCCTTGACCCCTTGATCCGCACCCGGTTGCAGGACGAGCTTCTGGAGCTTCAGTCCAAGCTCAAACGCACCATCATCTTTGTCAGCCATGACCTTGACGAGGCCTTCAAGCTTGGCAACCGGATCGCGCTGATGGAGGGCGGCCGCATCGTGCAATGCGGCACCGCGCGCGAGATCATCGCCAACCCGGCCTCGGATTACGTGGCCGATTTCGTGGCCCACATGAACCCGCTTGGCGTCCTGCGCGCCTCGGACATCATGCAGCCCGCGCCCACCCGCGCGCCGAACATGCCCGAGATCGACCCCGAAGCGCCCGTCCGGCAGGTCATGGAGTTGCTGCGCGAGGTGCCGGCCATCGCGGTGACGGCGGGGGGCAAGACCCTCGGCCGGATCACCCGCGAAAGCGTGATCGGCCGGCTGCTTGATCCGAAGGGCCAGGGGGCCGGCGCCGGCACGGGCTAAAGCTTGGCCGCCTCCGGCACGGGCTAAAGCTTGGCCGCCTCCGGCGGCGGCGTCAGCGGGCTGCGCCGGATCTGCGCCTCGCGCCAGGTGATATAGCTGATCGCACAGATGATCATGCCCCCGCCGGCCAGCACGAAGATGTCGACAGGCTCGCCAAAGGCCGCAACACCCAAAAGCGTCGCCCAGACCAGTTGCAGGAAGACCACGGGCTGCGTGACCGCGACGGGCGCGGCCGCAAAGGCCCGCGTCATGCAGTAATGCGCTGTCGTCGCCAAAAGCGTGACCAGAAGAAGGATCGCGATCTGTGTCCTGTCAGGCGTCACCCAGACCGCCAGCGCGGGCAGCAAAAGCCCCAGCGCCACGCTCAGCGACATGATCGCCACCACCTCGGTCGCCGGGGCCAGCGCCGACAGCCGTTTGGCGATCAGATAGGAAACGCCGAAGAAGATCGCGGCGCTCAACTGGGCCAGATGGCCCGATGACAGCTCTCGCAACCCCGGCCTGAGGATGACCAGCGCCCCAAGAAGGGCGATCAGAATGGCGGTGATCCGCCGCGCGGCCAGTTTTTCGCCCAGAAGCAGGGCGGCCCCCACCGTCACCACGATGGGGTTGAGATAGCCGATCGCCGTCACCTCGGCCACCGGCAGCCGCGCCATCGCATAAAACCACAGCAGGGTCGCGATCGAATGCAGAACCCCGCGCAGCGCGAAAAGCCGCGCCGATCCCTGCGGCAGCCCCGTGCGGGCAACCCGGACCAATACCGGCGCCAACAGAAGACTGCCGAAGACAAAGCGCAGAAACGCCGATTCCGCCGCGGGCAATCCGGTTCCCATATACCGCACCAGCCCCGTTACCGCGACAAAGCAAAGCCCCGTGGCAAGCATCCACAGAACACCTTCGACGGGCCGGTTGGGGGCAGTTTCGGACATGGCGTGACCTGACCTCATTGCCGCCGCGGGCGCAAGCCTATTCCAGCGCCAGTTTCGCCGCGATCGACCACATGATCGCGCCGACGATCAGATCGAGCACACGCCATGCCGCCGGCCGCGCGAACAGGGGCGCAAGCAGCCGCGCGCCGTAGCCAAGCGCAAAGAAGAAGACAAAGGACGCGAGCACCGCACCCAGACCGAATTCCAGCCGCGCACCGGGATACTGTGCGGCGACCGATCCGATCAGCACGACAGTGTCGAGCCAGACATGGGGATTGGCCCATGTGATCAGGGCCAGAAAGGTCAGCACCTGCCGCAGGCTCTGCCGCTTGCCATCCGCGGCATGCAGCGCCTCACCCCCCCGCCACGCGGCCAGAAAGGCGCGCGCGCCATACCAGGTCAGGAAGGCCACGCCGAACCAGCGCAAGAGATCGACCGCCATCGGCAGGGCCGAGGTGACGGCGCCGATCCCGGCAATCCCCGCCGCGATCAGGATCGCATCCGACAGCCCGCAAAAAAGGCATGTCACGAAGACATGTTCGCGCCGCAGGCCCTGCCGCAGCACAAAAGCGTTCTGCGCCCCGATGGCGAGGATAAGCCCGAGTGAAAGCTGAAACCCGCTGAGGGCCGCGTGCCACATGCGTGCCCCCCCTTCCGGCGCAGCCGTCTGCCCGTCCGATCTGCCAAACCCGCGCGGGGTTTGGCAAGTGCCCGGATATCCGCCTGCGCGGGATGATGCGGATCGGCCGCACCTCTCGCGGTGGCAACTCCGGCTTTGGGGGTTTCCCCGGCCACATCGCGCGATTATATCCAACGGTGACACCGGCATGGCCTGCGATTTCGGGGGAACGACAATGGGCGAGACACGGCACACCAAGGTTCTGATCATCGGCTCTGGCCCGGCGGGCTATACCGCCGCCGTCTATGCCAGCCGCGCGCTTCTCAACCCGATCCTCATTCAGGGCATCCAGCCCGGCGGGCAGCTGACCATCACCACCGAGGT
>JAGRDO010000039.1 GCA_020447005.1 Paracoccaceae bacterium | reverse complement strand
TGATGTCGCGGTCCGAACCGAAGATAACGACACCGACGTTGTCCACTTCGAGGTTCAGCGCCATGCCGCGAATTCCGCCGGGGAATTCGACCATCTCGCCGGCCTGAACACTGTCCAGCCCGTGAACGCGCGCGATGCCGTCACCGACCGAGAGCACACGGCCAACCTCGGCGACTTCCGCTTCCTGACCGAAGTTCTTGATCTGCTCCTTAAGGATCGCAGAGATCTCGGCTGCCTGGATTCCCATTATCCGACCTCTTTCATAGCATTCTGGAGGGATGCGAGCTTCGATCTGATCGAGGTATCGATCATTTTCGAGCCCACTTTCACGATAAGACCGCCGATGAGGCTTTCATCAATGGTCGCATTCAGTTTCACGGTCTTGCCAACGCGGCTTGTCAGCGTCTTGGCAAGATTGTCGGCCTGCGCCTTTGTCAGGGCGGCGGCCGAAACGACTTCGGCGGTGACTTCACCTTTTTCCTCGGCGATCATGTCACGCAGCGCGGTCAGCAGCTGAGGCAGGACGAACAACCGACGATTCGTCGCCATCAGGCCAAGCGTATTGGTCAGGACCGCCGAAAGTTTCATCTTTGCCGCAATCCTGGCCATCGCGCCGGCTTGATCATCACGGCTGATAACGGGCGAGCTGAGCACGTTGCGCAGGTCCGCGCTGGCATCCAGTGCAGCCGAAAGCGCGTCCACGTCACCCTCAAGGGCTTTCAAGCCCCTGGCTTCTTTGGCCAGTTCAAAGACGGCTGTCGCATAGCGCGCAGCAATTCCCGCAGAAATCGAAGCTGGTTCGGACACGTCCACCCTTCCGATTATGTTGTCCCAACGCCCCATTCGTTGTGGTCGGGTCAGAGGCCACCCGGCACGTGCATTCGCATACACGCCACATTTCGGCGCGGGTGTAGCAGAGGCCGTCGAAGCTCGCAACCGCTGAGGTAAACTAAATGAGAGCCGGATTATTCTTTGAATTCCGTTGGTTCCGCATGACAGACCCTCGCCAGAGAAAATCCGTCGATTCACTTCGGGGCCAAAGATCGTCGTCCGCTGACAGAATCCCCCGTTGGCGGATCAGATCAGGCAGGCTCTGCTCCGGGTTTGGGCAAAGCCTCCAGAACCTTCAGCGGCCGGCGCACGGCCGCAGCCAGCCCGGGGCGTTGCGGGGCCTGTACATGTTTAGACACCTCCAGCAACAGAACGCCCCCCGCAACGACAGAGGACACCTTCAAACCGAAGCGCTCCCACATCGCCGATGTCCTGAGCCAGAAACGGCGCGAACTCGGGGGGGCGAACAGGGCCGATTGCTGCCTTTCGGCGGCAAAGGAATGACGGCGCAACTGAGCGTCGAGCTGGCTCATCGAATACGGCCGGCCATAGCCGAACGGTGTGCGGTCCGATCGCGACCACAGCCCTGACCGGTTCGGAACGATGAACAGCGCCCGCCCGCCCGGGCCGAGGACTCTCCAGCATTCATCGAGAAGGGCGGTCGGGTTCTCTGATGTCTCGAGCCCATGCAAGAGCACGAGCCGGTCAACCATTCCGGTTTCCAGCGGCCACTGCGTTTCCTCGCAAAGGACCGATACGTTCTCCATCCCGGCCGGCCACGGCATCACACCCTGCGGACCCGGCATGAGACCGATCACCCGGCGGGCGTCGGCCAGATAGGGGCGAAGCAAGGGCACGGCAAAGCCGTATCCGGCAACCGTATGGCCCTTGAACGGCGGCCAAAGTGCGGTGACCTGATCGCGAATGGCCCGCTGCGCGACGCGGCCCAATTGCGTGCGGTAATAGAAGTTTCTCAGGTCAAGCACGTCGAGATGCATTGCGCGCTGGGTTTCCTTCGGCAAAAATCACGGCGAAGCATACTCGAAGAAGCGCGGATTGCCATGACCTTGGAAATCGTCACCGTTCCCTGCCTGAAAGACAATTATGCTTATCTGGCGCATGACCCGGCCACCGGGGCCACGGCGGTGATCGACGTCCCCGCGGCAGCACCGCTTTTGAACGCGCTGCGCGACCGTGGGTGGAAGGCCAGCCACATCCTGATTACCCATCACCACGACGATCATATTGTGGGGGTCCCGGCCCTTGCCGCGGCGACTGGTGCACGGGTCATCGGTGCGGGCGCCGATGCCCATCGCCTGCCGCAGCTGGACGAAGCGGTGTCGCCGGGCGATACAATCCGGATCGGTATGGACGAAGGCGCTGTCATCGACGTTTCGGGACACACCATCGGGCACGTCGCGTTCCACTTCCCCGCTTCGAACGCCCTGTTCACGGCCGACAGCCTTATGGCGCTGGGTTGCGGTCGTCTGTTCGAAGGGACTGCACCCCAGATGTGGGCAAGTCTTTCGCGATTGGCCCGGCTTCCCGGCAACACAAAGGTATACTCCGGTCACGAATACACGGCGTCCAACGCACGCTTCGCCCTTGAAATCGACCCGGACAATACTGATCTAATGGCTCGGGCAAAAGCGGTTGCCATCGCCCGCGAGAAAAACCAACCCACGGTCCCCTCGCTTTTATCCGAAGAGCTGGCAACAAATCCGTTTCTCAGGGCCGGGCGGCCCGAAATTAAGGCACGGCTGGGTCTGGCCAATGCCGACGACGCCGAGGTTTTCGCAGAAATTCGCAGAAGAAAGGACCGTTTCTGAACCGCACTCAGATTTTCACGCGCCATTGCCGCTATCTGGCAGGCTCAGATCGACTCAACAGATGAAACCGTCGCCCGCAAGGCAATCGCGCCAGAGTGAGAACAATTGGGTAACGAACGCCGATATTTCGTTCACAAATTGCGTCACTTGACCTGCAAAGAACAAAATCAGGCAGAAAACCCTTGAAGCCGCCTGATTTCCACCGAACTTTAAAGTTATGAGGCGATTGTGGGATACGGGCATTGCGCCCGTCCTACTGGAAGGAAAGGAGCACGAAGGTGCCGTCATTCTCGAACACGCTCGAACAGGCTATCCATGCGGCCTTGGCGCTTGCCAATGCGCGCAGACACGAACTTGCCACGCTCGAACATTTACTGCTGGCGTTGATCGACGAACCCGAGGCGGCCCGCGTGATGCGCGCCTGCTCGGTCGATATCGATGCATTGCGAAAAACCCTGATCGAGTTCGTCGACGATGATCTTTCCACACTCGTGACCGATGTCGAAGGGTCCGAGGCGGTGCCCACCGCGGCCTTCCAACGCGTGATCCAGCGCGCGGCCATTCACGTCCAAAGCTCGGGCCGGACCGAAGTGACCGGCGCCAATGTTCTGGTCGCGATCTTCGCCGAACGTGAAAGCAACGCGGCCTATTTCCTTCAGGAACAGGACATGACCCGCTATGACGCGGTCAATTTCATCGCGCATGGCGTCGCGAAGGATCCGTCATTCGGTGAAACGCGTCCCGTCAGCGGCGCTGAAGACGCGAGCGATCATTCCGATGGTGAAGTCCAGGATGACGCCAAGGAAAGCGCCCTTGCCAAATATTGTGTCGACCTGAATTCCAAGTCGAAGAAGGGCGATATCGACCCTCTGATCGGACGCGAAGCCGAAATCGAGCGTTGCATCCAGGTTCTGTGCCGCCGGCGCAAGAACAACCCGCTGCTGGTGGGTGACCCCGGGGTCGGCAAGACCGCCATCGCCGAGGGTCTGGCGCTGAAGATCACGCGGGGCGAAACGCCCGATATCTTGCGGAAGGCCACGATATTCTCGCTCGACATGGGCGCGCTTCTGGCCGGAACGCGCTATCGCGGCGATTTCGAAGAGCGGCTCAAATCGGTCGTTTCCGAGCTTGAGGATCATCCGGACGCCATTCTTTTCATCGACGAGATTCACACCGTGATTGGCGCCGGCGCCACATCCGGGGGTGCGATGGATGCGTCCAACCTGCTCAAGCCGGCCCTTCAGGGCGGCAAGCTGCGTTGCATGGGCTCGACCACCTACAAGGAATTCCGTCAGCACTTCGAAAAGGATCGCGCGCTGAGCCGCCGGTTCCAGAAGATCGACGTCTATGAACCGACGGTCGATGACACGATCAAGATTCTTCTGGGCCTGAAACCCTATTTCGAAAAGCACCACGATCTGCGCTATACGCAGGACGCGATCAAGGCCGCCGTGGATCTGTCCGCCCGCTACATTCATGACCGCAAGCTGCCCGACAAGGCGATTGACGTCATTGATGAGGCCGGCGCAGCGCAGCATCTTGTCGCCGAGTCGAAACGGCGCAAAACCATCGGGCCGAAAGAGATTGAGGCTGTCGTGGCGAAGATTGCGCGGATTCCGCCCAAGAACGTCTCGAAGGGCGATGCCGAAGTCTTGAAGGATCTGGAAAAGACCCTGAAACGGGTTGTGTTCGGTCAGGACAAGGCGATCGAGGCATTGTCATCCGCGATCAAATTGGCACGGGCCGGACTGCGCGAGCCGGAAAAGCCGATCGGCAACTACCTTTTCGCGGGTCCGACCGGTGTGGGCAAGACCGAGGTCGCCAAGCAATTGGCGGATTCGCTCGGGGTGGAGCTTCTGCGCTTCGACATGTCGGAATACATGGAAAAGCATGCGGTCTCGCGGCTGATCGGTGCCCCTCCGGGTTACGTCGGCTTCGATCAGGGCGGTCTTTTGACCGACGGAATCGACCAGAACCCCCATTGCGTGCTGCTGCTGGACGAGA
>JAGRDO010000159.1 GCA_020447005.1 Paracoccaceae bacterium | reverse complement strand
CGAACTGATTGCTTCGTTGCGCCCGTCGCGAACGATACGCCTGTAGACACAGTGGTTCTACCCGGGCCCGGCTGTCACTCTACGGCCCTGGTGATTTGACCTCCCGTGCGCCGGGATCGGCCGGGCTTTGGAGGCGGCAATCGGCCCATTTCCATCTGCTGGCCTCAAGGGACAAGGTAGCCTGAGAAATCTGAACGGTTGAGTTAGGTGGATTTTCCGCTCCTGATCCGGCAGCGTGCCGGGACGAAGGCGCGAAGATGGGAAGACGACCGAGACGCAACGACAGCCCGGCATTCATTCAGCGTTCCTGTGGCCGAAGGCCACCCAGGAGCGAAACCACCATTTTCGCGCAGGTTTCTTCGTTGCAAGGCCGCCTTGACAGGAACCCGCACCCCGCCCGCCCGGCCTATCTTCCGCCAAAAATCGCGTCGCCCTGCTGGTCGATCAGCGCCCTTGCCTTGTGCAGGGTAAGCTCCGCTGCCCCTTCGGCGGTGGCCACCGTATCGGCCCTGACCATCCGGTGCTGCTTTGTCTCGCCGTCGATATCCTTCTCGATCATCGCGGCGACCCGGAACCCCGATCCTTCCTTGATGGGTTCGGCAAAGATGCGGAACCCGTTATGGTCAATCGGCGCGACATTCTGTTTTGCGTCGGTGCCGCCTCCGAATAGCCGGGCAAACCATGACATGCGCATTCTCCTTCCTGATAGCGAATGTTACTTCGTAAACTGATTGCTGACCAGAAACCCCCGGCCGCGCCGGAGAGATTTCGGCCTTTTCGGTGAAGACGGTGGGGCGATCTGGCGGACACGGCCCGATCGCTCCTTTCAGCGGATCACCGCCCAGCGGGAAAAGCGTGCCATTATTCCCAGGGCGGCGCCACAGGCCGGTGTTACTCTGCCCCGGGTCCGGATCGCTATGACGCCGGATCAGGTAAACCAGGGAGATTGCTATGAGTGTTGCTCGTGTAACCGAGATTTCTGCCACATCCACGAAAAGCTTTGAAGACGCCGTAAACACCGGGATTGCCCGCGCCACCAAGACGCTGCGGGGCGTGTCCGGCGCTTGGGTGAAAGAGCACAAGGTTTCCGTCAGGAACGACAAGATCGTCAGCTATCAGGTTAATATGATGGTGACTTTCGTTCTGGACGACTGATCCACCACCCGGCAACGCGCTTCGCCATCAGGCTGGCGCACAGCCTTGACCCCCTATGCGAAAGGCGCCCCGGAGGGCGCCTTTTCCTGATTACTGATCGAGGAAACTGCGCAGCTTCCTTGACCGCGACGGATGCTTCAGCTTCCGCAGCGCCTTCGCCTCGATCTGGCGGATGCGTTCGCGGGTAACGCTGAACTGCTGGCCCACTTCCTCAAGCGTGTGGTCGGTGTTCATGCCGATGCCGAA
>JAGRDO010000158.1 GCA_020447005.1 Paracoccaceae bacterium | reverse complement strand
TCTTCTATCGCGGCAAGGAAGTGGTCGTCATCGGCGGCGGCAATACCGCCGTGGAAGAGGCGCTGTTCCTGACCAATTTCGCAACCAAGGTCACCCTGATCCACCGCCGCGACGAATTGCGCTGCGAAAAGATCCTCGAACACCGCCTGTTCAGGAACCCCAAGGTCGAAACCATCTGGGATCACACGGTCGAGGAAGTGCTGGGCACGGAAAACCCGCTTGGCGTCACCGGCGTGCGCATCCGCCACGTGCAGACCGGCGAAGAACGCACCGTGCCCTGCGACGGCTTCTTCGTCGCCATCGGCCATGCGCCGGCCTCCGAACTCGTGGCCGACACGCTGGAACTGCATCACGGCAATTACGTCAAGGTCAAACCCGGCTCGACCGAAACCTCGGTCCCCGGCGTCTTCGCGGCGGGCGACCTCACGGACCATGTCTACCGCCAGGCGGTCACCTCGGCCGGCATGGGCTGCATGGCCGCGCTCGATGCCGAACGCTGGCTGTCCGAACAGGGCGCGGAAGAAGCGGCGGCGGCGGCCGAGTAATGGCTGGTGCGGGCCCTCTGACCCGCATCGACGCCGTCTTTTACCGGATGAAATTCGCTCATGAGGCGGCGGATATTCTCGCCCCGGCCCGGAGTGCCGAAGGCCGGAGCCATTATGGCACCCAGCGTGCCTTGTATCTGTCGGCAAGCGCCAAAGGCACCGTCATCGCCAGCCGCCGCTACTTCGCCCCCGGCGATCCGCCGCGCGCGATCTTTCCCCTTCATGTCACCGCCGATCGCATCGTCGATCTCCGCGATCCCTCGGCGACCCGGCATTTCGGCATCGACACGACCCACCGGACCGCCGAGTGGCAGGAGAGCCGCGCAAGAGGCGAACCCGCGCCGACCTGGGCAATCTCAGACCGTGTCAGGGCGCTTGGCCTGCAAGGCATGCTTTATGCCTCGCGCAGCGACCCGGCGGGGACCACCCATCTGACGCTCTTTCGCTGGAACGAACCGGGCGGCGCAATCGTGTCACCGGCAGGCTCTGCCATGCCTTACTGACCACCCGCCGCCATCTCGTCAAAGAACGCTTCGGGGTTCTCCACCTCCTCCAATCGCCCCTTGCCGATGCGCCAGAACCTTGTGCCCGTCGCGCGGATGAAGGCGCGGTCGTGTGAGACGATCAGGGCGCTGACATCCTCGGCCAGCAATTCGCGCTCCAGCGCCTCCTGCCCCTCGATATCCAGATGGTTGGTCGGTTCGTCCAAAAGGTAGAGGTTCGGGCGGATCAGCCGCAGGATCAGCATGGCCAGCCGCGCGCGCTGCCCGCCCGACAACTGCCCCGCCGGGCGGTCCTGCGCGGCAATCGCGATTCCCGCCCCCGCCAGCAGCCCGCGCACCGTCTGGTCGGACTGGCCATGGCGCCCCGCGACAAGATCGAAGGGCGTGGCCTTGCCGTTCAGCCCCGCCAGCCCCTGATCGCAGATCCCCGGCACGACAGAACCCGCGATCCGCACGCCCGGCGCCTCGCCCCCGGCGATGGCCCCCGCCACAAGATCGACCATCCGGCTCTTGCCCGCCCCGTTCGCCCCCAGCAGAACCACCCGGTCGCCCGGCGTGATCCAGCGTGTCCCCGTGCGGAACAGAACCGTGCCGTCGGGGGCGGCGACGGCGGCATCCCCGAATGTCACCAGCGCGCGGGTATGGCTCTGGCTTGCCGCCAGCCGGATGTCGCCCGCCGACATCTCGCGATGGGCCGGCCGCGCGGCGGCCTCAAGCCGCCCCGCCCGCTCGTTCAGCTGCCTTGTCTTGGTGACCAGAAGATCGCTGCCCGAATTGATGCCGATATTCTTCAGCTTGGCCGCCTGACGGCGCAGCCCGGCGGCCTTTTGCATGTCATTGTCAAAGCGGCGCGCATCGGCGGCGTCTGACATATCCAGCGCGGCGCGCGCGGCACTATAGGGCAGCGCGAAATCCCGGCTCGCCTCGGGTCGCAGAAAAAGCGTGCGGTTCGTCACCCTGTCCAGAAAGGCGCGATCATGGCTTGCGACGATCATCGGATAGGTGCGCGGCAATCCGGTCAGGAAGGTTTCAAGCCCGGCGATACGGTCAAGATCAAGATGGTTCGTCGGTTCGTCCAGCAAAAGGCAATCGGGCTCGCGCACCCAGACGCGCGCCAGCATCGCGATCCGCCGCCAGCCCCCCGACAGCGCCGCAAGCGGGCGATCGCGCAGCGCCTCGGGCACGGCCAGATCGTCCAGCACGATCTCGGCGCGCCAGCTTTCGTGTTCGGCCATGTCCGCGCTCAGCGCGTCCAGCACCGCCTTGCGGAAGGGCAGCCGCATCAGGTCTTCGGGAATGTCCTGCGCCAGATGGCCGATCCGCAACCCGCGCGATGTCGTGACATCGCCCGCCGTTTGCTCTGCCTCGCCCGCGATGATGCGCAAAAGCGTGGATTTTCCCCGGCCGTTCGCCGCGACCAGGCCCAGACGGTCGCCGGGATTGAGCGTCAGGGAAAGGCCGGAAAACAGCGGCGCGGCAAGGGTGATCGAAAGGTCTTTCAGGGTCAGGATCGTCATGTGGGCCTATCCGCCTTTGCCGGATGCGGATCAGAGGCATCGCGGCAGGAAAACCGGGCAGGCCCGGCGCTGACCAAGGCCCGCCCATTCGGGCAGATCAAACGGGGTCTTTCCCCTATGCCGATCCGCCCCGCACGTCAGTCATGCAGGGCTTGAACAGGGCCATAGGTCAAAAGCCGCATCGGCGGAACATGCATCGGCGGCCCCTCCTCGTTCGCCTTCGGATGGCTAAGACTAGCGCGGACGGGCGCAGGCTGGCAAATTTTTCTTCAGCCGGTCGGGCGCCCGGTTCGGCCCGGTCCGGGTTTTTTCCGCGCAGATTGGCAACAATCCTGTTGCAGCCGCGCCACTGCACGCCAGAACCGGAACAATCAGAGGAAATCCCTTTCATTTTCGGCCCCGTTGTGAAATGCGTTCAGCGCTGAACACATAGCCGAGTCGATAACCCGCGTGCCCTCCGAAGTTTCCTCCCCCACGGAAGACGATCAGCTCTTCCGCCTCTTGCGGCAGCTTGACCAGCAGCCCGACGCGTCACAGCGCGCGACGGCGGATGCGCTTGGCGTCAGCCTCGGCACGCTCAACACCCATCTGCGCGCGGCCACCGAGGCGGGCAATATCCGCGTCGTCGGCCGCAACGGCCCCGACCGCCGCCAGCGCTTCACCTATGAACTGACCACCAGGGGGGCGGCCACCATGGCCCGGCTGACCGACCGCTTCCTTGCCCGCAAGCTCGCCGAATATGACGCGCTTCATGCCGAACTGACCGGCACCAGAAGCGGTCTTCTCCAAGTCAAGAAAAGGACACCCCTGATGCAATCCAACCTCGCCCCGATCCCCGAGCTCTACGTCTCCTTCGATTCCGCGCAGAAGCTCAAGCACGAAGCCGGCGCCCTGCCCTCGTGGGATCTGACCCAGCGTCAGGTCTGCGACCTCGAACTTCTGATGAACGGCGGCTTCTACCCGCTGAAAGGCTTCATGACCGAGGCCGATTACGACGGCGTCGTCTCCAACATGCGCACGGCCGACGGCGCGCTTTGGCCGATGCCGGTGACCCTCGACGTCAGCGAAAAATTCGCCGAAGGCATCGAACCCGGCCAGGATATCGCGCTGCGCGACGCCGAGGGCGTGATCCTCGCCATTCTCTCGGTCACCGACAAATGGGTGCCGAACAAGGCTGTCGAGGCGGAAAAGGTCTTTGGCGCCAACGATCTTGCCCATCCGGCGGTGAACTACCTGCACAACA
>JAGRDO010000157.1:729-2082 GCA_020447005.1 Paracoccaceae bacterium | reverse complement strand
GCGAGTTCACCTATGCGACCGAAGCTGTCCGCAAGACGGTCGGGGCGACGACGACGGTGTTCGGCCAGACGACCGGCGGCACAACCTCGGCCGAGAACCTGAACGCGCTGCCCGACGAGGCCGATATCGTCGTGGCGCTGGACCGCCTGCAAGCCATGGCCCCTGCCGTCGAGAGTGTCAGCCTTGTCGTCGCCTGGTTCGGCAATGACCTGCGCGCGGGCAACTGCACCATCAAGCCGGGCGTCGAGATGGCGGCCAAGGTCACCAGCCCCAAGGTCTGGACGGTCAACGGTGTTTCCCGCGCTGCAGCCCATCTCGTCAGCCGAGATGCCGAGGACCGGCCGGTTTATGGCGGGACGCCTGCCGACTTCGCGGTCGTGCAGGCGATCCGCGAGATGAAGGCACGCGGGCTGCGGGTCACGTTCTATCCCTTCCTGCTGATGGACGTGCCGCCCGGCAACACGCTGGCGAACCCCTACAGCGCGAATGCCGCAACGCCGGGACAGCCGAGCTTCCCGTGGCGGGGCCGGATCACCTGTTCCCCGGCGGCAGGCTACACTGGCACCGCAGACAAGACCGCCGCCGCCGCAACGCAGGTCTCGGCCTTCTTCGGCGCGGCCGCCCCGGCGCAGTTCGTAGTGTCGGGCGACAGTGTCAGCTGGACGGGCCCTGCGGGTGATTGGGGACTGCGCCGGATGATCCTGCACTACGCCCATCTCTGCGCGGTGGCAGGCGGGGTCGACGCCTTCCTGATCGGCAGCCAGATGCGCGGCCTGACCACGATCAGCTCCAACGCCAGTGCCTATCCGGCAGTCACCGCCTTCAAGGCGCTGGCGGCGGACGTGAAGTCGATCCTCGGGCCGGGCACCAAGGTGGGCTACGCCTCCGACTGGTCGGAGTATTTTGGCCACCAGCCGGGGGACGGCACGGGGAACGTGTTCTTCCACCTCGACCCGCTCTGGTCAGACGCGAACATCGATTTCATCGGCATCGACAACTACATGCCGGTCTCCGACTGGCGCGATGGGTTCGACCATGCAGATGCCCTGGAAGGCTGGCACGCGATCCATGACCGGGGGTACCTGCAGGCGAACATCGCGGGCGGCGAGGGTTTCGACTGGTTCTACGCCTCGGCCGCCGACCGGTCGGCGCAACTGCGGACGCCCATCACCGATGGCACCGCGGGCAAGCCTTGGGTCTTCCGCTACAAGGATCTGCGCGCCTGGTGGTCGAACCCGCATTTCAACCGGCCGGGTGGGGTGGAGAGCGGCACGCCCACGGCACGGGTGCCGCAGTCCAAGCCTGTCTGGTTCACCGAACTGGGGTGCCCCGCCATCGACCGGGGCACGAACC
>JAGRDO010000157.1:0-656 GCA_020447005.1 Paracoccaceae bacterium | reverse complement strand
ATCCAGCGCGCCTATCTCGAGGCGAGCTATCTCTGGTGGGGAACCCCAACCAACAATCCGATTTCGGCCATTTACGGCGGCCGGATGGTGCATGTCCCCGAATGCGCCGCCTGGAGCTGGGACGCGCGGCCCTATCCGTTTTTTCCGGAACTGACCGGTATCTGGACGGACGGACCGAACTGGCGGCTTGGTCACTGGCTGACAGGAAGGCTCGGCGCGGTGTCGCTTGCCGCCCTTGTGCGCCACCTCTGCCTGCGTGCGGGGTTGGCGGAAGAACTCATCGACGTCTCCGGCCTCTGGGGCGCGGTCGAAGGCTATGTCATCGGCGCGCTGGAAAGCCCCCGCGCGTCGATTTCCACGCTGGCCCGGCATTTCGGGTTCGATGCCATCGAGACCGAAGGCGTGATCCGCTTCATCATGCGCGGCCGCGCCTCGGTCGCGACACTGGCCATCGACGATCTGGTCTCCAGCCGCGAGGGCGAGGCCTTTGAACTGACACGCGGTCAGGAGACAGAGCTGCCTCAGGCACTGAAATGGCAGGTCGCGCGGGCGGATGAGGATTACGACGCAGCGCTGGTCGAGGCCCGCCGCATCACCGTGGACACGACGCGCATCGCCTCCGAGTCCTTCCCGATGGCGATCCCGCCCGAGGAGGC
>JAGRDO010000156.1 GCA_020447005.1 Paracoccaceae bacterium | reverse complement strand
CCAGAACGGAAAGCTGCACCATGGCATCGAGCAGGCGCAGCGCCTCGATGTGGGTGACATGCTTCTGGGCCTGGGCGGCCAAAAGGTAGGGCAGGCCCAGATGGGTCGTGGTGTCGGACATGGGGGTTCCCGTCAGAACTGGAGGGTCACGGTCGCGGGTGTGCCGCGACCGAGGCGGTTCGAGAGCTGGTAGATGCGGATCGCCAGCGTCTGGCCGGGCCCGAGCAGCGCGCCCCAATCAGCGGTCTGCTGGGCGGCGGTGTAGAGGATGGATGTCGTGCTGTCGGTCAGTGTGCGCTTGACCGTGGCTCCGTCGAGGATCTGCACGTCGTAGGACTCAACGTCTTCGGCCAGCGGCACCTCGACCTGTTCCCAGGCATCGGCGACCAGCGCGCGTGATCGCCGCGTCCAGCGGATGGTCAGATCGCCCGGGGCGCGCGCTGTTCGCCACGGCTGGTCGACATGGACCGGCGCGAAGGTCACGAGGCCCCGCCCGGTCGGCGTAAAACCCAGCGCGGCATAGCTGTCATCCGTGACAGAACGCGCGGCCGGGCCGACCCGCCAGTTCCAAGGCAGTCCGAGATCGGCCTCGGCGATGGGCAGCGATGCCAGCGCGGTGTCCAGAAGAACGACCCGAGCGCCAGCCGGCGCCGGGTTGCCCATCGCATGTTCAGTTCCGCGCTGGCCGCGCAGGAGGCGGGTCAGTCGGTAGCGGCCGGGGGCGATCAGTTCGGCCGCGCCCGCCTGGACGATCTCCCACTGGCCAGCGGCACTCTCGACCGCCAGCGCATTGGCCCCGCCGAACAGCGCGACGTCCGTCACGCTTTCCAATGTTCCCGACAGCAGATCGACGACCAGCTCGTTGCCCAGATCGAAGCGGGAGGTGGGGCCGGGGAAGACGTCGAAAGCCAACGTGCCGATCCGCGCCCGACTGCCGAAGGTGGTCAGGAGGTTGAACCCATCCGTGGAGGCGCTGCGGAAGACGGCGATCTCGCCCGGCCAGGGGCTGGCATGGGCGGCGATCAGGGGGCGATGGGCAGGTTGGTCTTCGCTGATCTGCGGCAGGTCGAGCATCACCACCTCGGGCATGCCGAACACGATGGGGCTGGCCAGCGAAGCGGGCCGCGGATCGCCGGGTGGCAGGTCGTAGGCGGAGCGGTCCTGACGGACGGCCTCGATCCCGCGCGCTTCGGCGTCGGCGACGGATACCAGCCGGAACTCGACCTCGCGGCCGTCATGCGCAAGCCGGATCACGTCGGCCGGATCGAGGGCAAGACGGGACGGCGGCAGACGGAAGGTCGCGCTTTCCCTGCCAATCCAGACTTCCATCAGCGCGCGGCGGCAGCG
>JAGRDO010000038.1:8772-43066 GCA_020447005.1 Paracoccaceae bacterium | reverse complement strand
CAACTGAGCTATCTGGGCACCGGGGGCGTCACGCGCCCGGCGGGGTGTGTGTAGGCGAGCATTGCGGGGCTGTCCAGTGGATTTTCGCGAAATGCCAAGGCGCAGCCGCCGTCAGTGGGATCGATCGGATCGCGAAGGCGGCTCATCGTCGGCGGAAGGGTTTTCGTCTTCCGCCGGGATCACATAGCTCCCGGTCAACCAGCGTCCAAGATCGATATCGGCGCAGCGTCGCGAGCAGAATGGGCGATAGTGCTGGACGGTTTCCTTGTTGCAGATCGGGCAGGCCATTATGCGGACCCCTTCAGGATAGTGGCAACGGGCAAGCGGTCGCGCTTGCGCTGAAGTTCGAAATTTCCAAGCGGAGTCCAGCCGGCAAGGCTGGTTTCAGCCGCCTCGCCCCGAAAGGCTTGCCGTAACTGCTGTTCGACGGCCGCGCGGTCTCGTTTGGGCATGGGCGCGAAGTCGATTGCAACCTGGCCGCCCAGGCCGCGCAGACGCAGCTGACGCGGAAGGTCGCGGGCGGTGGCGATATTGGCCTTCAGGCTGGCTGCCGGCGACGTATCGCCGCCGGTGTTCACATCGACGGCGATCAGGGCGCGTGTCGGCTCGATCGCCATATGTGCCCCGCCCGCCAGACGGACCACCGGCGACAAGAGCGCATCGATCCATTCGTCTATGCCGTGGCGGGCGAAGGCGCCGTCGCCGGTATCAACCTCGTCAGGCGCGGGATCGGACCAGTCGCGCGCGGCTTGCTCATGCGGGCCGGGCGAGGCAAGCAGAAGCTCGGGGGCGCCGTCGATATCCGCGCAGATCGCTTCGGCCAGTGTCCGCATCTGCGCGATATCCCCGGCGACGCTCTGGTCATCGGCATCGACGGCGGCCGAACGCAGGATAAGTCCGAAATGCGAACCTTCCATCGCGCCGGCGGCAATGGATTCCAGCCGCGCCCTGTCACCGGCATTCTTGATGCGTCGCGAAACGTTCAGCCCCGGTGAGGACGGTGTCACGATGGAAAGGCGTGATTTGAACAGCAACCGCGTCGTTACCGGCACGGCCTTGCCGGGCTCCGAATGCCCGGCGACCTGCACGATGACAGGCTTGCCCGGGGCAAGCCCCTTTGTTTCGCGCACGAACCCCGAAACCCCGCCGGGCAGCCTGACGAACGCGCCGCCCTGACCTTTCACCTGCCTGTCGAGAACACCGCGCAGGATTGCCCCGGGCGCAAACAGGTCAGCATCGCCTTCGATCAGCAGATCCTGCAACTGACCGTCAACAATCAGCGCCGCTGCTTCATGGCCCTGATGGGTGCCCAGCACGATGACCCGGCCTTTCATGCGGTCTCTCCGTTCAAATCTATCCCGGCCGCGGTCAGAAGCTGCGCAGTCTCGGCCAGCGGCAGGCCGACAACCCCGGTAAACGAACCCTGAAGCCAGGGAATGTACGCGCCAAAACGGCCCTGAATACCATAGGCGCCGGCCTTGCCCTGCCACTCGTCCGAGGCAAGATATGCGTTGATCTCGCGGTCAGAAAGCGCCTTGACCCTGACGATGGTTTCGACCGAACGCTGCCAGAGCTTGCCGCCGCGTTTGACCGCGACGGCGGTGATGACGCGGTGGCGCCGGCCCGATAGCTTCAACAGGAATTCGGCTGCCTCGCCAGCGGTTTCAGGTTTGCCCAGAATGCGGCGGCCAAGCGCCACCGTCGTATCCGCGCACAGCACCACCTCATCGGCGGTGGCGGTGACGGCCGCGGCCTTTTCGCGCGCCATCCGCTCGCAATACGGGCGCGGCAGCTCTCCCCTTGCCGGGGTCTCGTCGATGTCAGGCGCCCGGATTTCATCGGGCGTCAGCCCGATCTGGGCCAGCAATTCGCGCCGGCGCGGACTGCCCGACCCCAATATCAGGCGCGGGCGCGTCTTACTTGAAGCGGTAATTGATCCGCCCCTTGCTCAGGTCATAGGGCGTCATCGTCACCTGAACCTTGTCACCCGCCAGAACGCGGATGCGGTTCTTGCGCATCTTTCCTGCCATTGTTGCAATGATCTCATGGCCGTTTTCGAGCTCGACCCGGAATGTCGCGTTTGGCAGGAGTTCCTTCACGACGCCCGGAAATTCGAGTCCTTCTTCCTTGGCCATGGTCACTCCATTCTTGTACAGCCCGGTGTCCAGGCCCGGGCGCGCGTTAAATGCGCCCGATGGGCCGGGATTTCAAGAGATTTCTCGGTCGCGCGGGATGAGGGCGACTTTTGCCAGCTGTGGTTCCTGCTCGGGCCAATGCCGCAGGTTGAGCACGCCGCCATCGGCGCGGACCGCCGCGATCGCGTCGCGCGAAACCTCTCCATAGACCCAGCCGGGCTGGCCCAGCGCGCCCTCGGCGATGATCCCGTCGGGTGGAAACCCGTGATCGGGCGGGCCGTAGACAGAGGCGGAACCGGTGTTCTCCTCCATTCCGTAGCACCAGGGTGCTGTGCCCACGACCGGGGCGTGCACGGCGATCAGCTGGTTTTCCAGCGCCCGGGCCATTGCACCGACGCGGACACGGGTAAAGCCCGCCAGTGCCTCGGTTGCCGAAGGGACCAAAAGGATCTCGACCCCCGCCTCGGCCAGGGCGCGGCCCAAGAGCGGGAATTCGCTGTCATAGCAGATGAGGATGCCGATCCGGCCAAGCGGGGTATCGAAAACCTGCAAGCCGTCGCCGGGAACCACGTTCCAGCCGTCGCGTTCCCAGCGGGTCATCATGGCCTTGTCCTGATGACCTATCAGCCCGTCAGGACCAAAAAGACTTGCCCTGTTTACGGGGCGCCCGTCCGCATGGGGCAGGCCAAAGACGGGGCCGGAGGCCGCAAGGATATGCACGCCATGCTGCGCCGCAAGCCGGGCATGCAGGGTCTCGGATCTTTCCTTGTGCCGGCTTGCCTCATGCAGGGCGTCCTGAATGTCGCCCGCAACCGCCGCTCCTCCCAGCGAGGCAAGCTCCATCGCGCCATATTCGGGAAAGACCAGCAGGTTCGCACCGTTCCCGGCTGCCTCGCCGACCCAGGAGCCAAGCTTTGCTTCATAGCCTTTCCAGTCGTCGAACCAGTCGAGCGGATAGGCGGCGGCGGCGATCTTGACGAGGTTCACTGTCTTCTACCCGGTTGCATTATGGTTGGGGAATCCGCCATCGCAGTTCAAAGCGATCTGATCCAGAACTGCATGGGTTTTTGCGTTTCGGATGTGTCGCCAATGTCTTTCCACGCGAAACCGGCCATCGCCCCTTCCAACGGGGCATATCCGCGTTTTCGCCAGAATTCGTCCAGTGGCCGGTAGCCGGCGGGATGTTGCGGATGATCGTGCGGACGGACGACCCTGCAAAACGCCGAATGTGTACGCCCGAGTTTGCGCGCATGGGCTTCGCGCGTGTCAAAGAAGGCATGCCCAAGCCCCTGTCCGCGATACTCCGGCAGAAGGACGGATTCCGCGCAGTAGAATATTGATCCGAGTTCAAGCCCGGTCGCGGCGAACGCCGCCCCGAATTCGCCGGCGTGATCTTCCATCGGGGTTCCGGTGGACGCGCCGACCAGCCTGCCCCTGTCGAACGCACCGACGAGTATCGCGTCGGAACTGTTTCGGTAGGTCTGCAAGTAGCGCCGTTCATAGGAAAGGTTGCCATCGTAGAGATATGGCCAGTCGCGGAAAACAGCGATCCGCAGCCGGGCAACATCGTCCAGGGCCGCCTCCAGCGCGGCGCCGGTCAGTGTCAGAACCTCGATACCCTCGGGATGCGGCAATTCTTGTTGATTGCCGGCCATGTTTTTCTGATCAGGCCGTTTCGGCATGCGTTTGTTCCTCGCCCGTATGAACAGGACGTGCAAACGGCACGTGCGGGTCGGTGCAAGGCTAGGCTTGCGCGGGCGCATTGGCAACGCCAGAGGAAGCGGTCTTCACAAGCAGGTGCCGAAGACGTCAGGCTTGAAAAGATTCGGTCAGGTTCAGTCCTTCTTGCCGTGCCGTCTGCCATGGGCGATCAAATCCGCCACTGCACCTTGCAAAACATGGGACCGAAAAAGCACTAATGGGCGTTCTTCGACCGAAAAATAGGTATTGGCCGCCAATAGTACTGGCTTGTGGTAGCGCTAACATTGTAGTCCTCGGCACGCAATCCGGAACAATGGGCCATGTGGATGATCGGGTGCGGCGGGATTGCCTGCGCGCCACGCATGTAGCGAACTGAGGTAGAAAATGGTTACGTAAGACCAAACCGCACCTGACGCGTCGCGGAGACTTCGCCCAGGGGGAAGGTTTTGCCATGCCGGTCACGATTCCGGTTCAAGGTGCGGGGGGGGGGGGGACATAGTAACGAGAGCGCTTGGATCCGCGCAGTGAAGTATCCTACGTGAACGCCAGGCAGTACCCGGTACAGACTTCGATGAAGAAAGAGAAATGAACTTGAACACCCATTCGATCGATCCAGTCACTCTGAAATCGGCTATTCTGCAGCATCTGGAAAAGTCGCTTGGCAAGGATTCTGCCCACGCCACCCGTTATGACTGGCGCATGTCTTTGTCCCTCTCGCTGCGCGATCTGGTCGTCGGGCCATGGTTCGAATCGACACGTCAGACCTATGAGGCGGCGGGCAAGCGGGTCTATTATCTTTCGCTCGAATTTCTCATCGGCCGCCTGCTTGAGGACGTGGCCATCAACCTCGGCGCTGAAAGTGCAGCGCGCGCGGCAATAGGCGCGCTTGGCCTCGACTATGACGAAGTTGTTGCCGACGAACCCGACGCGGCACTTGGTAACGGTGGGCTGGGTCGCCTTGCGGCCTGTTTCATGGACAGTCTTTCGACATTGGGCATTCCGGCCTACGGCTATGGGATCCGCTATGAGCATGGTCTTTTTGAGCAGCGGTTCGAGAATGGCCGTCAGGTCGAGGTCGCCGAAGGCTGGCTTACCCAGCGCCACAGCTGGGAGTTCGAGCGCCCGGAGGTTGCCTATGAAATCGGCTTCGGGGGCGAGGTGCACGACAGTTACTGGCGATCCGGAGAGCAGGTGATCGCCAAAGCCTATGACACTCCGGTCATCGGCTGGACGGGGCGCTGGGCAAATACTCTGCGGCTGTGGTCGGCCAAACCGACCGTGCTGTTCGACCTTGGCAGCTTCAATCGCGGGGACCTTGTTGGCGCGGTGGTGCCCGAGGCGCTTGCGCGATCGATCTCGCGCGTGCTCTATCCCGATGACACGACCCAAGCCGGCAAGGAACTGCGCCTCAAGCAGGAGTATTTCTTTACCTCGGCGTCCCTGCAGGACATCCTGCGGCGCTTCAAATCCGAAGGCCGCAAGGTCGAAAACCTGGCCGACCTTGTCGCGATACAGCTTAACGACACCCACCCGGCGATCGCCGGGCCGGAGTTGATCCGCCTTCTGGTGGATATCGAAGGGGTAGCGCTTGGCGACGCGATGGAAATCGCCCGCGCCTGTCTGTCCTACACCAACCATACGTTGCTGCCCGAGGCGCTGGAACGGTGGGATATCGGCCTGTTTGGCCGTATCCTTCCACGGCATCTTCAGATCATCGAGGCGATTGAAGCCGACCACATTGCCAAAACCAGCAGCAACGTGCGCATCATCGAGGATCGCGGGGTCAAGATGGGAGAGCTTGCCTTCATCATGGCCAATCGCGTCAACGGCGTATCGGCGTTGCACACCGAACTGGTCAAGAAAACCGTCTTTGCCGATCTGCATCGCGACTACCCCGACCGGATCGTCAACCAGACCAACGGGGTAACGCCCCGCCGCTGGCTTTACAGCTGCAATCCGCCGCTGCGCGCGTTGATTACCCAGACAATTGGCAAAGGTTGGGTGGACGATCTTGAACAACTCAAAGGCCTGGAGCCGCATGTCGAAGATGCTGGCTTCCGCGATGCCTTTGCGGCGGCGAAGCGTTCCAACAAAGAGCGCATGTCCAACTGGTTGATCGAAAGGGGCGGGCCGGCGCTTGATCCTTCAGCCATGTTCGACGTGCAGATCAAACGCATCCATGAATACAAGCGCCAGCTTCTGAACATCCTTGAGACCGTGGCCTATTGGAACGAAATCCATGACTCTCCCGGTGGAAACTGGACACCGCGCGTGAAGGTGTTCGGCGGCAAGGCGGCGCCGGGCTATGTGGTGGCCAAGGAAATCGTGCACCTGATCAACGATGTCGCGAACATCATCAATAAGGACGCGGCCGCCGGCGGGCTGCTCAAGGTCGTCTATCCGCCGAATTACAACGTTTCCATGGCCGAGGTCCTGATCCCGGCGGCGGACCTGTCAGAGCAGATTTCAACCGCGGGCAAGGAAGCGTCGGGCACCGGCAATATGAAGTTTGCGCTGAACGGCGCGCCGACGATCGGTACACTTGACGGTGCAAATGTCGAAATCCGTGAACATGTCGGGGCCGAGAACTTTTTTCTCTTCGGCCTGACCGCGCAAGAGGTTGTCGAATGCCGCAAGCAGGAAGGCTTTTCGCGCGCGGCCATCGAGGCCAGCCCGCGGCTTGCCCGTGTCTTGGCCCAGATTGCCGAAGGTGTGTTCTCGCCCGATGACCGGGGACGATACCAGGGGCTTGTCCGCCTGTTGTATGAGCATGACTATTTCCTCGTGACCCGCGATTTCGACGATTATTTTGCGACACAGCGCCGGGTTGACGCAGCCTTTGCCGATCCGAAAAGCTGGGCAGAAAAGGCCGCGCTGAATACCGCGCGGTCGGGGTGGTTCTCATCGGACAGAACGATCAGGGGCTATGCCAGCGAAATCTGGAACGCCCCTTCGCTGCTGAAGAAAACAGGGGGCTAGGTGATGGACACAGACCGCCGGACCGCACTTCAAGTTCTCAGCACCGGCAATAACGGCGACCCGTTCGCCGTGCTTGGATTGCACGAGATGGAGGGGAAGCTGACGGCGACGGCCTTCCATCCCGACGCCGGGAAAGTCGAGCTTGTCGATGCCGAAACGGGTCGCGTCGCCGCAACCCTTTCGCCGGTCGAGGGTGCGGCGGGCGTGTTTCACGGCAAGCTGCGCCGCAAGCGCCGCTTCGCCTACAGGCTTCGTTTTACCCGGGGTGCGGAGCGCTGGGAAACGGACGATCCCTATCGCTTCGGCCCGGTTCTCGGAGAGCTGGACGAATATCTGATCGGCGAAGGTTCGCACTTGCGTCTTTGGGAAAAGCTTGGCGCGCATGTGATGACCCATGAAGGCACATGGGGCACGCATTTTGCGGTCTGGGCGCCGAATGCCCGACGTGTGTCGGTCGTCGGCGACTTCAATTCCTGGGATGGCCGGCGCGCTGTCATGCGCAAACGCGGCGGAACCGGCGTCTGGGAAATCTTTCTGCCCGGTATCGGGGCAGGGGCGGCCTATAAATACGAACTTCTGGATGCGCAGGGGCATTTGTTGCCGCAGAAGGCTGACCCCTTCGGCTTTGGTGCCGAACATCCGCCGAAGACCGCATCGGTTGTGCGCGATCTCGGCCAATATGAATGGCAAGACGCAGCGTGGATGAAGGCACGCGGCGAAAGGCAGCGCATCGACCGGCCGATGTCGATCTACGAAGTGCATCTAGGGTCATGGCGGCGCATCCCGGAAGAGGGAAACCGACCTCTCTCATATACCGAACATGCGCAGAAACTGGTCAGCTATGCCAAAGAGATGGGTTTTACCCATATCGAGCTGCTTCCGGTATCAGAGTACCCGTTTGACGGGTCCTGGGGATATCAGCCCATCGGGCTGTACGCTCCGACGATCCGTCACGGGACCGCGGATGAGTTTCGGGCCTTCGTCGATGCATGCCATGCGGCGGAACTGGGGCTGATCATCGATTGGGTGCCGGGCCATTTCCCCGAGGATCAGCACGGGCTTGGCCGCTTCGACGGTACAGCGCTTTACGAGCATGCCGACCCCAAGGAAGGCTGGCATCCCGACTGGCGCACTTTCGTCTACAACTATGGCCGCGCAGAGGTTCAGAACTTTCTGATTGCCAATGCGATCTACTGGATGCGAGAGCATCATGTGGACGGGCTGCGGGTCGATGCCGTGGCATCGATGCTTTATCGCGACTATTCACGCGGCGAAGGCGAATGGGTGCCCAATATCCACGGCGGGCGAGAAAACCTTGAGGCGATCGCTTTCATGCAGCGCATGAACGCGCTCGTCTATGCCGAGATGGATGGCGTGATGACCGTCGCCGAAGAAAGCACGGCCTTCCCGGGGGTAAGCGCGCCCGTGCATTCCGGCGGTCTCGGTTTCGGGTTCAAGTGGAATATGGGTTGGATGAACGACACTTTGTCCTACATCCGCGAAGATCCCGTGCATCGCAAATACCATCACGGCAAGATCGAATTCGGGCTGCACTATGCGTTCTCCGAAAACTTCGTCCTGCCGCTCAGCCATGACGAGGTGGTGCACGGCAAAGGATCGATGCTCGACCGCATGCCGGGCCAAGGGGCAGATAAATTCGCCAATCTGCGCGCCTACTACGGTTTCATGTGGGGGCATCCGGGGAAAAAGCTTCTGTTCATGGGATCGGAATTCGCCCAGGGGCGAGAGTGGAACCATGACTCCAGCCTCGACTGGCACCTGCTCGATACCGATCTGCACAAAGGGGTGCAAAACCTCGTCCGTGACCTGAACATGCTCTATGCTTCGGCGCCAGCGCTTTATGAACTGGACAGCAGGCCGGAAGGGTTCGAATGGCTTTTGTCCAATGCGGACGAATCCGTTTTTGCCTGGCTGCGTCGTGGCAAGGCCGGGGCCCGGCCGATGCTGGTGGTCAGCAATTTCACACCGGTGGAACGCTCCGCTATTCGCCTGGGCGTTCCCGCATCGGGGCGCTGGGCAGAGCGCCTGAACACCAATGCGGCGGAATATGCCGGCAGCGGTACGGGCAATCTGGGTGGTGTCGCCAGCGAGGATGTCGCGGCGGCCGGTCAACCGCATTCGATTGTCGTGACCCTTCCGCCGCTGACGACGCTGTTTTTTGAACTGGAAGCCGCAGGGGTCTGAGAAACATTTCCACATGGGAGGAAATAGATGTCAAAGCAGGATCAACGGAGCCTCGCCCGTCAGTCGATGGCTTTTGTACTGGCCGGTGGGCGCGGCAGCCGCCTAAAGGAGCTGACCGATCGCCGTGCGAAACCGGCAGTTTTCTTTGGCGGCAAGACGCGGATCATCGATTTTGCCCTGTCGAATTCCATGAACTCCGGCATCCGGCGCATTGGCGTGGCCACGCAGTATAAGGCGCACAGCCTGATCCGCCATTTGCATCGCGGCTGGAGCTTTTTCCGGCCCGAGCGCAACGAGTCGCTCGACATCCTGCCCGCTTCGCAGCGCGTGAACGAAGAGAACTGGTATCTCGGGACCGCCGACGCGATCTTTCAGAACATCGACATTATCGAAAGCTATGCGCCGAAATACATGGTGATCCTGGCGGGTGACCACATTTACAAGCAGGACTATTCGGTGATGCTTGCGCAACATGTCAATTCGGGCGCCGATGTGACCGTTGGATGTATCGCGGCGTCGCTGGAAGAAGCCAAGGGATTTGGCGTGATGGCCATCGACGAGAACGACCGGATCATCGATTTTGTCGAAAAGCCCGAAAACCCGCCTGCGATGCCGGGCGATCCGACCCAGGCGCTTTGCAGTATGGGGATTTATGTCTTTGAGACCCAGTTCCTCTTCAAGTTGCTGCGCGAAGATGCCGCCGATCCGAATTCAAGCCGCGATTTCGGCAAGGACATCATTCCAAAACTGGTCCGCGAAGGATTGGCGATGGCGCATCCGTTCAGCCGGTCATGTGTCACCAGCGGTCTGGAGAAGAAACCCTATTGGCGTGATGTGGGGACGGTGGATGCGTTCTGGCAGGCCAATATCGACTTGACCGAATTTGAACCCGAACTCGATATCTATGCGACAGAATGGCCGATCTGGACCTATCAGGAACTGACGCCGCCCGCCAAGTTCATCCATAATGAGGAAGGGCGGCGCGGGCAGGCAATTTCGTCAATGGTTTCAGGTGGCTGCATCATATCAGGGTCCAGCCTTTATCGCTGTCTGATGTTCACAGGGGTGCGCTGCAACTCATTCTCGCATCTCGAAGGGGTCGTTGCGCTGCCCTATGTGGATATCGGCCGGAATGCACGTCTGAGCAACGTCGTGATCGATCGCGGCGTCCAGATCCCGCAAGGGCTGGTGGTCGGTGAGGATCCGATCCTTGATGCCAAGCGTTTCCGACGCACTGAAAACGGTGTCTGCCTTATCACTCAGGACATGATCGACCGGTTGGGCCAGTGACATGAGGGTCCTTCTCGTCGCGTCCGAATGCGCGCCATTCGTCAAGACAGGCGGGCTTGCCGACGTTGTCGGCGCCCTGCCGAAGGCTTTGGCAGGAAAAGGCGTCGAGGCCCGTGTCATCCTTCCGTGTTATCCGGCATTGCGCGGCGTCGCGGAAAAGGGAACCGCGAAAATTCCCCTTGGCCGCATCCAAGGCGGCACCGCGACGCTGATCGCCGCCGAGGAAGAGGGGATCTCGCTGTTGTTGCTGGACGCGCCGCACCTGTTCGAGCGTGGCGGCGGGATCTATCTTGACGAAGCCGGGCGCGACTGGGCGGATAATGCGCAACGCTTCGCTGCACTCAGCGAAGCGGCGGCGCGTGTTGCCATCGACGGATTTGACGGATGGTTTCCGGACATCCTGCATGCCCACGACTGGCAGGCGGGCCTTGCGCCATGGTACCTTCGTCAGCGTGGTTCCGGCCTGCCCTGTGTCATGACGATCCACAACATCGCGTTTCAGGGTGTGTTCGGAAGCGATCTGATCGGGCCCCTGAACCTCGACCCCAAGGGATATTCGGTCAGCGGTTATGAATTCTGGGGCAAGATCAGCACGATGAAGGCCGGTATCGTTGCGTCGAACCGGGTAACGACCGTCAGCCCGACCTATGCACGGGAATTGCTGTCAAATGAGTTCGGCATGGGGATGGAGGGCCTTTTGCAATCGCGCAAGACGGACCTGATCGGCATCCTCAACGGGATCGATCTGGATGTTTGGAACCCGGAAACCGACCCTGATATTCCTGAAAACTATTCCGCGCGCGCGCTCAACCGCAAATCGGCCAGCCGTACGGCGCTTGAAAAGCGCTTTGCGTTGACGCCGGCCGTTGATGCGCCGCTCTTCTGTGTGATCAGCCGGTTGACCGAGCAGAAGGGGCTGGACCTGTTGCTTCAGGCTCTTCCAACCCTGGTGTCGCGCGGCGCGCGTCTGGCACTGCTTGGAACCGGGGACAAGGGGTTGGAGGACGCATTCAGGCGCGCCTCCGCCCAGCATCCCGGCATTGTGGGCACCATCATCGGTTACGATGAACGCCTGTCACATTTGATGCAGGCGGGATCAGACGCGATCATTGTGCCATCGCGATTCGAACCCTGCGGGCTGACCCAGCTTTACGGGCTTCGTTACGGGACCTTGCCGGTCGTCGCGCGGACGGGCGGTCTGGCGGATACGGTGATCGACGCATCCGACGCGGCGATGAAATCGGGTTGCGCCACGGGGTTTCAGTTCGCCCCGACGACCGCCGAAGCGCTGGCAGACACGATCGACCGCGCCTGCAACCTTTTCCTCGACCGAAAGGCGTGGACCGCAGTAATGCGCAACGCCATGCGCCACCCTGTCGGATGGGACGCGTCCGCCGATGCCTATCGCGCCGTGTTCCAAACCTTGCTTGATGAGGCGAGGCAGCGAAAAGCCCCGGCATGACCAAAACGTTGAAACAAGGGTCGCCAAGACGGCTTGGCGCGCATTTTGACGGTGAGGGCACCAACTTTGCGCTGTTCTCCGCGAACGCCGAGAAGGTCGAGCTGTGCCTTTTCTCTGATACGAGCGGGTCGGAAACCGGGCGACTGGTGCTTCCCGAACGCACCGGGCCGGTCTGGCATGGCTATCTGCAAGGGGCCGGGCCGGGCACGCGGTACGGTTACCGGGTGCACGGCCCATATGCGCCTGAAAATGGTCACAGGTTCAACCCGAACAAGTTGCTGCTTGACCCCTATGCACGCGAGTTTTGCGGCACATTCACCGATCACACGGACCTTTTGGGCTATGACGAAGCGGATCCGCGTGGCGATCTGTCCTTCAGTTCGCGCGACAGCGCACCTTATGTCCCAAGATCGGTGGTGATCGCCCCAGAGGCACTTGTCCCCGAAGCCGAAAGGCCGCGCCGATCCCTGGACGAGCTGTTTATCTATGAAGCGCATGCGAAAGGCCTGACGAAGGAACACCTTGGCGTGGCCGAACACCTGCGGGGCACCTACGAGGGGTTGGCCTCTGACGCGATACTGGATCATCTGCAAGGCCTTGGAGTTACTGCGATCGAACTTCTGCCGGTTCATGGCTTCGTCGACGACAGTTTCCTGATCCAGAAGGGGCTGAAGAACTATTGGGGCTACAACACCATCGGGTTTTTCGTCCCCGAGCCGCGCTATCGCGGCCCTGCCGGGCGCGAGGGCTTTCGTGCCATGGTGCGGCGATTTCACGATGCCGGGATCGAGGTCATTCTGGATGTGGTCTATAACCACACGGCCGAAGGCGACCATCTGGGCCGGACCCTCAGCTTTCGAGGTATCGACAACGCCTCATACTATCGTCTGATCGAGGGCCAGCCGCGCTACTACGTGAATGACACCGGCTGCGGAAATACCTTCAACGCGGCGCACCCCTATGTGCTGCGGATGATCCTTGACAGCTTGCGGTACTGGGTCGAGGTCATGGGTGTGGATGGGTTCCGTTTCGACCTTGCATCGACGCTCGGGCGTGAAAACCACGGGTTCGACCCGAACGGGGGGTTTTTCGATGCCCTGCGACAGGACCCGGTTCTGAGCAATGTGCGGCTGATCGCCGAGCCTTGGGATATCGGGCCGGGTGGATATCAGCTCGGGCAATTTCCGCCCGAGTTCCGCGAATGGAACGACCGGTTCCGCGATGCCGACAGAAGGTTCTGGATGGGGGCCGAACATAGTGCCCAGGATCTGGCAGCATGCCTTCTGGGATCGGCGGGGCACTTTGACAATGCCGGGCGGCGGGCGTGGTCATCGGTGAATTTCGTCAGTGCCCATGACGGATTTACGCTCGCCGATGTGACCCGCTACAATCTGCGTCACAACGAAGCGAATGGCGAAGGGGGCCACGATGGTCACCACGCCAATTTCAGCGACAATGGCGGAACCGAAGGTCCTACGGATGACCCGGGCATCCTCGCCCGCCGCGCCCGCCGCCAGCGGAATCTGCTGGCCACGGTCTTTCTGTCCCAGGGCACCCCGATGCTGCTTGCCGGAGATGAAATCGGCAACAGTCAGAACGGCAACAACAACGCCTATTGTCAGGATAACGCGGTCGGCTGGGTCAACTGGGATCGCGCCGACACCGATCTGTTGGATTTCGTGAAGGGTTTGTCGGTGCTGCGCCGCGCGCATCCCAGTCTGCGACAGACCCGCTTCCTGCACGGCGCAAGGCGCGAAGTTGACGGCACGCCTGATGTCGAATGGCTGGACTTCGAGGATGTTAAACTCGAATGGCGCGACCCTGACCTTTCGTCCTTCGCGCTGATTTTGCGGGGATCGGCAGAATCCGCACCGGCCGAACCAAGTGACGACACGGTTTTCCTTGTCTTTAACCGCGCTGAAAAAAGTCTGCCGGTTGTCGTGCCCCCGGCACCCGCGGGCCAATGCTGGGTGCTGGAACTGGACACGGCTTCCGACGCTCCGCTGGCGCGCCGCCCGCTGCCTGAGGGCGGGCTGATCGTAAGCGATAGCGCGATCCTCCTGCTGTCACTCGTCCCTTGCGGAGAAGCGGTATGACCGAAAATCCGCTACATGCGCTTGCAGAGGCCAAAGGCATTCTTGCCGTCTTTCATGATCAGGCAGGTAACGCGCACTGGACAAGCGATGACACGCGGCGTGCGTTGTTGCGGGCCATGGGGATCCCCGCCGAAACCGAGACGGCCGCACAGCAATCGTTGGACGCACATCGGGCCGAAGCCGCGCGCCGCATTGCCCCGCTGGAATATGTCGTCGTCGCACAGCATCCGGCAGGGATCCCGGTCACAAGGCCATGCGTGTGGGTGTTGGTGGATGAAGCGGGCGCTGAGGTGGGTTCGGGCATGGCCGATGGCCTTGTTTCGCTGCCGCCGCTTGAAACAGGGGTGTACTGGCTGCACCTGACGGCAGGCGATGAAGAACAGGCCACCCTGGTTCCCGCAGCACCCGAGAAACTGCCAACAATCGCGCCGCAAACCGGGATGGACCGCATCTGGGGTGCAACCGCCGCCCTTTACGGGCTGCGTTCGGCGCGAAACCTCGGTGTCGGAGATTATTCCGATTTGCGGTGTCTGGCCGAGACGTTCGGCGATGCCGGCGCCAGTTTTGTCGGGATCAACCCGATCCATAACTGGGGTTGGGCAAGCCCCGATACCGCCAGCCCCTATTCGCCGTCGCATCGGGGTTTTTTGAACACGGTACATATCGCGGCGGACAATATACCCGGGCTGGCCGGCAACGAAGATGCTGAAACCCTTGTCGGGCAGGTGCGCGCCGGAATCGATCGTGACGCGACGATGGTCAACTACAGCGCCCATGCGGCACGTCAGAAACCACTGCTGCGAAACCTCTTCGTGCTGTTCAAGAATGCCGCCCGCGAAGATCACAAAGCCGCGTTTGCGGCGCACCGGCAATCGGGCGGCGAACAATTGCGGCGCTTTGCGACTTACGAAGCACTCTCGGCGATCCACGGCGGCAACTGGCACTCGTGGCCGGCGGAATTGCGCGATCCAGAGACAATTCCCGCGAACGCCGTCGGCGCCGACGATCTGGAATTTCACGCATGGCTTCAGTGGGTCGCAACCGTTCAGCTGATGGAAGCCGCATCCGCCAGCAGGATGCCCCTTGGACTGTATCTGGACCTGGCCGTAGGCGCGCGGCGCGACGGAGCCGAGGCGTGGATGGAGCAGGGCAGCGTTGCCCAAGGCGTCTCGATCGGCGCGCCGCCCGATCAATTGGGTCCGGACGGCCAGAATTGGCAACTGACGGCCTTTACGCCCGCAGGCTCTGCTTCCAGCGGTTACCGCAACTTCCGATATGTCCTGCGGCAGACGATGCAGGCGGCTTCGGTTTTGCGTATTGACCATATCCTCGGGCTGAACCGCAGTTTCTGGATCGCCGACGACGGAAGCCCGGGCGCCTATGTTCAGCAATCGCTCACCACGCTTCTGGCACTCGTCAGGATCGAGGCACATAGGGCAAACTGCATCGTCGTGGGGGAAGATCTCGGACTGGTCCCCGACGGGTTTCGGGAAACGCTGGCCGCCGGGGGTTTCTATGGATATTCGGTTCTTCAGTTCGAGAAAGAAGGGGACGGATCATTCCGCGACCCAGGGCGTCTGCGCGCGCAAAGCCTTGCCTGTTTTGCCACCCATGACACTCCGACCCTGCACGGTTATTGTGCCGGACGCGACATTTTCTGGTGGCATCGGCTGGGTTCGATCGATTCAGGGCAGGCGGATTGGTACTATGGGGCGCGGCGAGCAGAGATTGCGGCGCTTGTGCCGGCAGGCAGCCAGCCAGGTCCGGCCATCCATGCCCGGCTGGCCTATTCGCCCGTCGCAATGATAGCCGTTCAGCTTGATGACGTGCTTGGTGAAATAGAGGCGCAGAACCTGCCCGGCACGATTGACGAACACCCGAACTGGCGACGGATATACACCGTTGCCGTGACCGATCTGGACGATGAACCCGCGCTCGACGAACTTGCGCAGATGATGCGCAACGCCGGACGCGCCAGTGGAAATCCGCAGGGGAAAGATTGATATGGAAATCAAGACCATTGCCACCACACCGATCGAAGGCCAAAAACCCGGCACCTCGGGCCTACGCAAAAAGACACGGGTCTTCATGGAGCCCGGCTATCTCGAGAATTTTGTTCAGGCGACCTTCGATGCGATCGGCGGGGCCGAAGGCAAGACCTTTGTCATTGGCGGCGACGGCCGGTATTTCAACGCTGAGGCGATCCAGACGATCCTGCGAATGGCTGCCGCGAACGGTGCCAGACGCGCGATCGTCGGGCAGGGCGGCCTGCTGTCAACGCCAGCCGCCTCTAACCTGATCCGAAAGTACAAGACGGATGGCGGCCTGATCCTGTCGGCAAGTCACAATCCCGGCGGGATCGACGAGGATTTCGGGCTTAAATTCAACATTCCTAATGGCGGCCCCGCGACGGAAAGCGTGACCGAGGCGATCTATGCGGGCACGATGTCGATTTCGAGATACCACATTCTGGAAACCCGGGATCTTGATCTGAACACCATTGGCGAGTCCCGGCTTGGCGACATGGTCGTGACAGTTATCGACCCCGTGTCGGACTATCTGGACCTTATGGCCGGGATCTTCGATTTCGGTTCGATCCGCGCGCTGTTTTCGTCCGGCTTCCGCATCCGGTTCGACGCCATGCATGCGATCACCGGACCTTACGCGAAGGCCATCCTGGAAGGCGCTCTTGGAGCGCCGGCGGGAAGCGTGATCAACGCCGTACCGCTACCGGATTTCGGGGGTGGCCATCCCGATCCGAACCCGACCTGGGCCAAGCAGCTGATGGACGAGGTGATGTCATCGAATGGTCCGGATTTTGGTGCGGCGTCCGATGGCGATGGCGACCGGAACATGATCCTGGGCCGCAACACCTATGTCTCACCCTCTGACAGCCTTGCGATATTGACGGCCAATGCACGGCTTGTACCGGGCTACGCCAAGGGTCTGGCAGGGGTTGCGCGCTCGATGCCGACCAGCTGCGCCGCGGATCGCGTTGCCCAGAAACTCGGGATCGAGAGTTTCGAAACGCCGACCGGCTGGAAATTCTTCGGCAACCTTCTTGACGCAGGCCGCGTAACGATTTGCGGCGAAGAAAGCTTTGGGACGGGATCGGACCATGTCCGCGAAAAGGACGGGTTATGGGCGGTGCTGTTCTGGCTGAACATTCTGGCGGAACGCAAGGTTTCGGTCGCCGAGATACTTCAGGATCATTGGGCGACCTACGGCCGAAACTACTATTCCAGGCACGACTACGAAGCGCTGCCGATCGATCAGGCAAAGGCATTGATGTCCCGCGTCGAAAACCGATTGGCGACGTTGGCGGGAATGCGTGTGGCCGGACTGAAGGTTTCGATGGCCGACAGTTTCAGTTATCACGACCCTGTCGACGGGTCGGTTAGTCGCAATCAGGGCCTGCGTGTTCAGTTCGAGGGAGGCGCGCGCGCAATCTTCCGGCTGTCCGGCACCGGAACCGAGGGCGCCACGCTTCGGCTCTATGTCGAATATCTCGAAACCGACCCCGGAAAACTCGGTCAGGACACCCAGGCCGCCCTGCGACCGGTCATCGAAGCGGCGCATGTCCTGTCCGGCATAGACAGCCTCGGGCGCGCCGCACCGGACGTGATTACGTAAAAAGAGGCTTTGCGGGAAGTAGACACATCCAGGCCCCTTGCCCTGCTTCGGGAAGGGAATGATCGGCCTGTATCCATGCGCGCGCGGTCTGTGAACGACGGGACCCGATCAACCCGGGTGACCTGCCCCCCGAAGGCCCCCCGGCGCCGATCATCGGGCGCACCAGCGTCTGAACAACCGGATTGACGGGTCAGAGAGGCAAACCCGGAGGCGCATCGGCGGGCCGCGAATCTCAGCCTGACTTGGATCGGTTCAGTCGGTCGGCCGGAACAGGTGTTCCAGTTGATCAAGATCGCGGCGCAGGGCATCGTCGGCCATTTCAAGGCTGACGGCATCGTCGGCGATGAACTGGAAGAACCGGATATTCTGGAGTGAGAACAGGCAATCGGCGAGGTCGTCGGCATTGACCGCCGCCGAAACCTGATCTTGCCGCTGCATGGAGCGGATCTTGTCGGCGATCTTGCCGATGATGACGCGGTCGAGCGCCGTGTAGGTTCGGCCGAACTCACCGCTGCCGTCCTGAATGGAGGCCGACAGCACCTCTCGCCATGTCGGTTTTTGCAGGTAGGACATCGCGTGCCGCCGCAGCGTGCGGCCGAAGTCCAGAATTGCCGACGACAGGCTGCCGCGATGCGCGGCGAACATCGCGTCAAGCTCGGCCAGAAGAATTTCGTCGCTCTCACCGACAAGGGCAAGCAGGATCCCGACCTTGCTGTTGAAGTAATTGTAGACGGTGGCCGGCGACAGTTCGGATTCGCGCGCGATCTCCTCGATCGTTACATTGGAATAGCCTTCAGCCTGAAAGCGGCGGCGGGCCACCTTCAGGATCCGAGCATGGCGCGACGCCTTCTGCTTTTGCCTAAGCGTTTGATTCATAAGTGATCTCTTTGAGCAGATCCACTATGGCACAGGTAATCGGCACGCTCAAGAAATCAATTGACACCAAACTTATAGCCACTCTAACTTTAGAGAGAACATAACTACGGGAGGGAGCAATGTCCGTATTCAAACTGAAGTCCATGCTTGCGGCAGCAGCGGTGGTCTCGACGTTCGCATCGGCGGCCGTGGCCGGCGATTTCAACGTAGCCATCGTGCTGCCGGGCGTCATCACCGACAAGTCTTTCAACCAGGCCGGTTATGAGGGCGTCGAGCGCATTTCGAAAGAACTGGGCGCCGAATTTGCCTATTCCGAAAAGACGGCGCAGCCCGATCAGCCGGAGGCGCTGGCCGACTATGCCCGCCGCGGCTACAGCCTCGTCATCGGCCATGGCGGCGAGTTTCAGGAATCGGTTGATCGGGTCGCCGCGAAATTCCCGGACACCAAATTCCTTATCGTGAATGGCACGACGGCGGGCGGCAACGTCTCGACCATGAGCTTCAATTTCGCCGAAGTCGGCTATGCCGTCGGTTTCGTCGCCGGCAAGACCTCGCAAACCGGCAAGGGTGGCTATGTGGGCGCCCAGCAGATTCCCTTCTACGTCCAGCTTGGCGAGGGCTTCGCAAATGGCTTCAAAGCCGCGCGCCCGGATGGTGAGGTCTATACGGCCTGGACCAACGACTGGGACGATGTCGCCAAGGGCAAGGAGGCAGCGCTGAACCTGATCAGCCAGGGCGCGGACGTGATCTTCCCCTCGATGGACAATGCCGTGGTTGGCAGCCTTCAAGGCGTGCAGGAACAAGGCAAGATGGGCATCGGCATCTATTATGACGCGATTGCGGACTGGCCGGACACCGTCATCCAGTCGGCCATCTTCGACATGCGCGCAGGGCTTGGCGACGTGATCCGGCTGGCGGCCGAAGGCAAGCTTGAGGGCAAGTCCTATGTCTTCGGATTCGAGACACCCGATGCGGCGCGTCTTGGCAGCTATTCAGCCAAGGTTTCGGCCGAAACCCAAGGTGAGACCCAGGCCGTGATAGACAAGCTGGTCTCTGGCGAAATCACCGCCAACTGAGCCTTTTGGGCCGGGGCGCGCAGCCGTGCCCCGGCCCCCATTTCGCTGATGGCCGAAGAGGGCGCAATGGCTGACAATGTACTAAGCCTGCACGGGATTTCCAAACTGTTCGCCGGCTTTCGCGCCCTTGACGGCGTCGACATGAGCATTTCCCGCGGCACCGTTCATGCCATTCTGGGCGAAAACGGCGCCGGCAAGACCACCTTGATGAACGTTCTTTTCGGGCTCTATCAGCCGGAAGAGGGCGAGATCCGCCTGAATGGCAAGCCCGTTCGCATTTCTTCGCCGCGTCAGGCGATGACGATGGGGATCGGCATGATCCATCAGCATTTCATGCTGGTCGACAGCCTTACCGTTGCCGAGAACGTGGCGCTGGGCCTGCCCGGCCAGGGGCTTAGCCTCGATCTGGACCGTATCGCCGCGCGGTTGGCCGAATTGTCCCATGAATACGGTTTCGACATCGACCCTCACGAGGTCGTCTGGAAGCTGCCGATCGGCATGCGCCAGCGGGTCGAGATACTGAAGGTCCTGTTCCGCGACGCGGAGGTGGTGATCTTCGATGAACCCACGAGCGTTCTGGCCCCGAACGAAATCGCCTCATTCCTCGACGGTCTGCGGCGGCTGCGGGCGGCGGGCAGGACGGTGCTTTTCATCACTCACAAGCTCGATGAGGTGGAGGCGGTCGCCGACGATGTGACCATCATGCAGCATGGCAAGGTTTCTGCCCGGATGAAGGTGGCGCAAACCGATGCCCGCGACATGGCCCGCAAGATGGTCGGGCGCGAGGTGGTGCACGACCGGATGGACAAGGGCGACATCGCCCCGGGCGCGCCCATTCTGCAGGTATCGGATCTGGTGGTGGAGGACGCGCGCGGCATCGAGGCGGTGAAGGGTGTTACGCTTTCGGTTCGCGCCGGTGAAGTGCTCGGTGTGGCCGGAGTTGACGGCAACGGGCAGGCGGAACTGGCCAACGCCATTGTCGGCCTTCTTGCACCGAAGTCCGGCTCGGTTCTGGTCGACGATGCGGATGTCACCTCTGCCAGCGTTCACGTCAGACGCCAGCGCCACCGTGTATCCTATGTGCCGGAAGACCGGCATCACACCGGCCTGGTACTCGACTTCTCCATCGCCCAGAACGCCATGCTGCGCGACTTCACCGCCGCACCCTTTTCGCGCGGCGGTGTCGTTCAGACCCGAACCGTTCGGGAGAAAGCCACAGACTGGGTGCGGCGCTATGACGTTCGGATGCGCGGTATCGACCAGAAGGTTCGGTTCCTTTCCGGCGGCAACCAGCAAAAGCTGATCTTCGCCCGCGAGGTCGAATCCGATCCGCGGGTGCTGATCGTGATGCAGCCCACCAAGGGGCTTGACGTCGGTGCCATCGAGGCGGTGCAGCGCACCGTCATCGCCGAGCGCGCGGCCGGCAAGGCCGTACTCTACATCTCCACCGAACTCGAACACATCCTGACCGTTGCCGACCGTATCGCCGTCATGTGCGCGGGAGAGATTACCGGCGTCCTGACCCCGGACGAGGTTACAACCGAGCGGATCGGTGCGCTGATGGGCGGTCTGCATGAAGGGGCGGAGGCATGATGACCAACCTTGTTCGTTATCTTTTCCTGCTTCGCCCGGTGTGGGCGGTGCTCATGGCGCTGATCGTGGGGTCGGGGCTGATCCTTCTGGCGGGGGTTTCGCCGCTTGGCGCCTATGGCGAATTGTTCCGCGGCGCCTTTCTTGATTACTGGGGGCTGGCCGGGACGCTGGTGAAAACATCGCCCATCCTCCTGGCAGGGCTGGCGGTGATCTTGCCGCTGCGCGCGGGCCTTTTGAACATTGGTGCCGAAGGGCAGATCTACATGGGCGCCCTGTTTTCGGCGGCCGCCGCGCTCTATTTGCCCCAGATGCCCACTTTCCTCGCGCTGCCGATCTGCGTGCTGGCGGGGGCCCTCGGCGGGGGGCTTTGGGGCATGATCCCCGGCTATTTCAAGGCCTATCACGGGCTGAACGAGGTGATCCTGACCATCCTGATGAACTTCATCGCCATCAATCTGGTCAGCTATGTCGCCGGTGGGCCGATGATGCAGGCGGGCGCGCCCTATCCCTATTCCGAAGAGATCCGCCCCAGCCTGTGGCTGCCGATCATCCTGCCGCAAACTGATGCCCATGCCGGTGTCGTCATCGGCGTCGCGCTGGCCATGATCATGTACTTCGTGCTGCGCTATTCCACCACGGGCTTCGCGCTCGACACGATCGGGCGCAATGTCAACGCGGCGCGTTACGCCGGCGTTCCGGTACGGCCCTATCTGGTTGGCGTCATGTTCGTGGCCGGCGCCCTCGGCGGGCTTGCCGGCGCTTTCGAGGTGCTGGGGGTGAAATACCGCCTCTATCACCATTTCTCGCCGGGTTTCGGCTTTGATGGCATCGTCGTGGCGTTCCTTGCCGCACTGAACCCGATCCTTGCGCCCCTTGCCGCCTTCTTCCTGTCAGGGCTGAAGGCGGGGGCGCTGGTCATGCAGCGTGCCACCGGGCTTGAAAGCACGGTGATCGAGGCGATCCAGGGACTTGTCATCATTTTCGTCGCGGCGAGCCTCGGGCTGAAACTTGACGCCGAGAAATGGGCGGCGCGGCTGCGCGGCCGGGAGCGGCTCGACCGGGCGGTGGGTGACACATTCCGCAAGCAGGGGGCAAAAGATGCTGACGCTACTGAGTGATCCACAGGCGCTGGCAGATCTTCTCGGCACCAGCCTGCGTCTCGCGGTGCCGATCGCCTTCGCCGCTATCGGCGGGGTGATCTCCGAGCGATCGGGCGTGTTCAACGTCGCGCTAGAGGGCTGCATCCTTGGCGGCGCCTTTGGCGCGGCGGTCGGAACCTATCTGTTCGGAACGCCCGTGGCCGGTCTTGCCCTTGCCGTTGTCGTGGCGCTGATCGCCGGGCTTATTCTGGCCGGGCTTGCGGTGGGGCTTGCCATCAACCAGCTGGTCGCGGGGATTGCCATCAACATCCTCATGCTGGGGATGACATCCTATCTCGCGCGCCTGATCCTTGGCGCCGACGCGACAACGACCATGCCGGGGTTTGAGCCCTTTGCCTTACCCGGGCTGTCGGCGATCCCGTTCTTCGGGCCAATCCTTTTCGATGTCGACGTCTTGACATATGCGCTTTACCTGCTGGTCCCGTTTTGCTGGTGGGCGATCTATCGCACGCCCTGGGGCCTGTCGCTCCGCGCCATCGGCGACTATCCGGTGGCCGCCGACAGCGCCGGGATCAGCGTTCCGAAGGTGCGTACCTTCGCCGTCCTGATCAGTTGCGCGCTGGCGGGGATGGGCGGCGCCTATATCGTTCTGGCGCAGGTCCATGTCTTCACCGAGAACATGAGCGCCGGCAAAGGCTTCATCGCGCTGGCCGCCCTGATCCTTGGCCGGTGGAACCCGGTGGGCGCCTTCCTCGCCTGTCTCTTCTTCGGCTTCAGCGATGCGCTTCAGCTTCGTCTGCAGTTCAGCGCGCCAGACGTGCCCTACCAGCTTTTCTCGATGGTGCCGTTTGTCGCCTCATTTCTTGCCCTTGTCGTTTTCGCCGGCAAGGTGCGCCCACCCGCCGCCATCGGCACCAGATACATTCGGGGAGGCAAATGATGCCCGTATCCTACCCGCTGATCGCCAACCCGGTTCCCTGGCCGAACGGCGCCCGCGCTGCCGCCTGCATCACCTTCGACATGGATGCCGACAGCCTTGTGCACCTTGAACACCCGCAAAGCGGGTTCAGGCGCGCCTCGGCGATTTCCATGCTGCAATATGGGCCCATGGTCGGGGTGCCGCGCATCGTCGACACCTACCGGCGCCTTGGCATCCGCCAGACATTCTTCATTCCCGCCTGGTGCATCGAGACCTACCCACAGGCCGTGGAGGCGATCCTCGCCGGCGGAAACGAGATCGGCCATCACGGATATCTGCATGAAAACCCGGTAGGGCAAAGCCGGGAAGAGCAGGCAGGCTGGATGGATCGCGGCATCGAGGTGATCGTCAGTGCGACCGGCCGGCGCCCCCGCGGCTGGCGCGCGCCGCTTTACAATTTTTCCGATCACTCGGCCGCCCTCTTGGTCGAGCGCGGCTTTGAATACGATGCCTCGCTGATGGGTGACGACGTGCCCTACCTGATCGAGGCCGCGGGCGGATCGCTGGTTGAGATCCCGTCGCATTGGGGCCTCGATGACTGGCCGCAATATGTGCAATCGATGGACCTCAACTACATGATGCCGATCCGCGCGCCCGAAACGGGCTGGCAGCCCTTCGTGCAGGAGTTCGAGGCCGCCTGGCGCCACGGCGGGCTTTGGGTGCCTGTGGTCCACCCGTTCGCCACCGGACGTCTCTCACGTTGGGAGGTTGTCGCGCGGTTTCTCGAAACGGTGCTTGAGCGCGGCGATGTCTGGTTCGCGCCAATGGAAGAGATCGCGGCCCATGTGCGCTCGGTTACCGCCAGCGGGGAATACACACCGCGCCGGGTGCAGATGCCGCAATATTCCGCGCCGGTCATGGCGCAGCTATAGGAGCAAGCATGTCGAAACACGGCTATGAAACGGGGCGGCTGAACCTGCCCTTCGTGGGTATCTGTACCTTCGGGAAATATCCCTATGTAGAGAACTGGGACGCCATCGACGCCGATGTCGCGGTGATGGGCGCCCCTTTCGACTTTGGCTGCCAATGGCGGTCGGGCGCGCGCATGGGGCCGCGCGGGGTGCGCGAGGCGTCCACCCTTTTTGCCTTCGGGCATGCCGGGGCCTATGACCACGAGGATGACGTGACCTATCTCGACCCGGCGAAGGTACGTATCGTCGATATCGGCGACGCCGACATCGTGCATACCGACACGGTACAAAGCCATGCCAATATCGAATTCGGCGTGCGAAAGATCCTGGCTGCCGGCGCCCTGCCGGTGGTGATCGGGGGCGATCATTCGATCAACATTCCCTGCATCAATGCCTTTGACGAGGATTGTGCTGCCAACGGTCCGCTTCATGTGGTGCAGATCGACGCGCATCTCGATTTCGTCGATGAGCGCCACGGTGTGCGTTTCGGTCATGGCAACCCGATGCGCCGGGCCGCTGAAAAACCCTATGTCAGCGGTCTGAGCCAGATCGGCATCCGCAATGTCTCATCAACCGCGCGTGACGGGTATGAGGCGGCAAGGGCAATGGGCTCAGACATCCAGTCGGTCCGGCAATTCCGGAAGATGGGGGTTGAGGCAATGCTCGCGCGTATCCCGAAGGGCGCGCGCTATTACCTGACGATCGACATCGACGCCTTCGATCCCTCGATCGCCCCCGGTACCGGCACACCCAGCCATGGCGGCTTCATTTATTACGAAGTCCTCGAACTCATCGCCGGGCTGGTGAAGCGGGGCCAGGTGGTGGGCCTCGATCTGGTCGAAGTCGCGCCCGATTACGATTCGACGGGATCGACATCGATCCTCGCCGCCCAGCTTTTGATGAACACGATCGGAAGGATCATGCATGAGCGCGGCGATCGAGGCAGAGCGGATTGAGGCGCAGACCTGAAACTTCGCCACATCGCAGGCCCGCGAACCGCCCCTGCCTTGCCGGCGCGGCGAACATTCATGGGATAAGCCGATGATCAGGCGGATCGCCCTTCACAGGCGCACCAGTGGCGCAGGGGGGCGATTTGTTCCGTGAAGATATGCGCCTTTGCAGAGCCCCCGCATAATGCATCTTTTGCCCGATCGGCATTGCCAGGGTGTTGAGGCATGAAGCCGCTGCCACTGGCTTCTGGTTGAACATGCCGCCGGCCACGCCGCGCCTGAAAAGCTTGCGTTTTCATCGTGAGATCATCTCCTCCATCAGACGGGATCGGCCGGGGCTGGCGGACAAGTAGCACCGCGATAGGGCCGTCATCCCGACCCGCGGCAAGAAGCACTGGCGCTGGCGGGCGGCGGATGGCAATGGCGACACGCTCGGCATCCTCGTGCAAACGCGCCGGAATGCCGGGGCGGCAGGGGCGCTTTCAGGCGAAGCTTATTGCGCAAATCGGGCAGCCCCGCGCGGTGATCACCGACCTGAGAGCCGCTTCCTTCCCGGGTTTGGGGTAGTGGCCGTTCCAACCAAGAAGACAGACAGAATGACGAAATCGCGGTTCAGCGACTTCAGCGACGGGCAGATCATCGCGTCAATTCCCGATACGAAACGCATGAAAGTGCAGGGAATCTGACCGGGCCGTTGCGCCCGCATGCAGCGAAAGCAGCAAGCCATACGCCAGGTGTCCGCATCATGAGATGGTGAGGCCGTGCGTCAGGCATGCGTGACTGGGCGGGGATCGCTACATGTGACCCTCGCCCGGTTCATTTTCGATTGCGCAAGGCATCCTCATCGTTTAAACGACCCACCGGCGCGCCGCACTAGCTCAGCTGGTAGAGCAATCGCTTCGTAAGCGATGGGTCGGGGGTTCAAGTCCCTCGTGCGGCACCACTATCATCAGAATGCGCGAACGGCATTTACGAAGGGTGTGCCCCACCGGCCGAGCTATGCCGGCGCCGATCTGCGCATCAGCATCCCTGTTGGCAACTGGCTGTAAGCCCCACGAGGCGTGGTCCGGATGTGACCCTGCCATGGGATCGGCATTCAGTGCCGAAACACCCAAACTCTCGCCGGGGCAAGCGTAAGCGCGGAAGTCGGTCTGACCGATTACTTGCGTTCCGGATAAACGTCACCGGGCGCGTTGGCGTCAGGTGCGGTTACCGATTTCCTCATCCAGAATGAGCGCCTCTGAGATTTCAGAACCGCTCTTGCTGGGGTCAGTTGCTTCTTCGTTGCTGCCCGGCTTGCCGACGATCAGAGGCAGCATGTCTGCACCATTTGGCATCGCGACAGCCGCCCGCGCCGGCTCACGCCACGAAAGCGTGTCGAACCCGGCGCAATTCTCGCAGGCGGGCATCCAGTCGGAATGCACGTGCTGGCAATTGTCGCAGATCCAGCGCGGGCCACGACTGGCCGTCAGCGCCCGCGTCAGCCAGCTGCGCACGATCGCGTCGTCGTCGCCCTTGCCACGTGCGATCGCCGCCATGATCGTAAGCGCGCGGGCAGTAGGGTGCGTCTCAGTCAGATCGCCCAAGGCCCGTTCCGCCGCGGGAAAATCTTCTGCCGCGATGTTCAGTTCCGCGCGCAGCAGCCGCGTTTCTTCATGGTCCGGGTTGATCGAAAGCAGGGCACCAAATCGCTTGAGCCGCGCCGCCGGTGTCTCATCCGGTTCGATCGCCGCGAAGGCCGCCGCAAGATCGGGATGCGGCTGCGCTTCCCAAGCCTTCTTGATGACGCGTACCGCAAGCTTTGGCTTGCCAGAATCTCTATATCCGTTGGCCGCCATCACGGCGGCAGGAATCAGATCGGGCGAAAGTTTGTTGGCGGCGATCGCGGCCTCTCGCACTTCAATGGAGGCGTCCTCGCTGACGATGTCCTTTGCTTCCTGCAGCGCCAGAACCGCATCGCGGCGGCGATACACCTCACGCGGCAGCAGGCCCTGTTTCAACTTGGCCCCGAGAACCGTCCGCGCCCCTTTCCAGTCCCCTGCGCCGGTCTGAAGCTGCAAAAGAGCATTTTGGGTTTCTTCATGTTTGGGCTTCAACGAGAACGCGATTTCGGCAAGTTTTAAGGCCGTATCGGTATCACCTTCGGCAAGTTTCTGTTTCATCAGGCCGCGAACCCCGACGAAACGGGTGCGTTCATCGCCAAGCAGCCGCCGATAGGCTTCTCCGGCCCGTTTGGTGTCACCCGAAATCTCGGCGGCCTGCGCCGACAGGAGGTTGGTCAATTCCGGTTTGCGAAGATATCGTTCGGCCTTGGAAGCCTGCGACATGGCAAGGCGTCCTTCGCCCGAAGCGATCGCCATCATTCCGTCGGCAAGCGCCCGATAGCCCTTGCGTTCACGATTGCGATCGAAATAACGGCTGATCGCCGTCTCGTCGCCGTTCAGAAACCTGATGGTCGCGCCCAAGAATCCCAGCAGCTTCAGGGCGATCCAAACGGCCAGAACCAACAGTACCAGCGCGACAAGCGCCTGCACCGGGCCAAACGAAAACTCCATGTTTCCGATGGATACGCGGACACCGGCCCCTGTCTCGCCGAGATGTCCCGCCAAGACGGTCAGGCCCACCACGATGGCGACGAAGACGACGATCTTGATGAAGGACCAGATCATTGCACACTCACTCGTTGATGGTTGCGGTAAGGTCCGCCAACGCGGCTGATGCGGCCAGCCTTCTCTCTACCCGTCCTGCCCATTCCGCCATGGCGTCACGACCGGCGGGGGGAAGGCCCTCCAACTCTTGCAGCGCGAGGGGAAGGTCACCGGCAACCAGCGCGGCTTCGGCGCGGGACAGCACTGCATCGGGATCGTCCCCGGCCCGAGGTGTGAGTGAACGCGCGCCGCTTTGGCTGCGGATGAACGCGGTCAGCCTGTTCCAGGTGCTGTCTCCGGCCTCGGACTTGAGAGATGCCTGAAGTGCCTGACGGGCGGCCGGGGGAAACGCGCTGCGCAGCGCGGCCAGGGTGGGAACGCCCTGAGCCTGGTCTGCCAGAGCGGAAGGGACCTCGACGCCCGACGCCGCAAGATCGGCAAGGCTGGATTCCAGGGGCGATCCGCTGTCCATCGCCGCCGCGATCCGTGAAATTGCGGTTTGACGGGCGGTTTCCTGTGAAATGGCCACCGCCTCTTCGCGCAATTGCTGCGCTTCCGCTTCGGCGGTGGAAATACGGGCCGCGGCGGCATCCCCGGTTCTGGCGATGTCAGCCAGAATTTTTTCGGCCGCGGCTTTCTGGTCGGCGATCTCGGCCCTCAGCCTGTCCATCTCGCGCCCGAAGGCTTCCAATGCCGTTGCCGAAGCACTGCCGTCGGCGGCAGGACGTTTTTCCACCTCGGCCAGCCGGGCGTCGAGCGTCGACATGGCGGCTTCAATCGACGCGAGCCTTTGATCCAGCCCCGAGAGCGATTCCTTCAGGCCAGCGATATCGTTCGCTAGTGTATTCGCAGCCTCGGCTTGCGCGGAACCGGCCAAGCCGGCATCCGCCGACAGCTTGGAAACCTCACCAGAGATCGCATCGATCCTCGCGCTCTGATCGGCAATCTCTTGTGCCATCGGGCTGACATCGATTGCAGGCGCGGGCGGCCAGATTTTCGGGCCGACATAGAGCATTGCGGCCGCGCCGATCCCGGCTGCAATTCCCCCGCCCAGCAGAAGCGGAAAGCCCCCCCCGCGCCGGGGAGGATGGGCTTTGGCACCGGGAGACGGCGCCACTTCAGACCCATTGCCGGACCCTGTTGCAGAGGCCTCTGCCTTGTCCGGCGCGTTTTCGTCGGCTGGTTCGCCGTCGCTCAATCTCTCCGGTAACGGCAGGGCGACTTCGTCTGACCCGGCAGGGTCCCCGGACCCGGTGCCTTCCGCCGCGACCACAGTATCTTCAATCGGGCTGGCAGCAGGGCCCGTGACGTCGAGGTCTGAGTCCGTATCGTCAATATTCGCAGCAAGAGCTACTTTCTGGGCCTTCGGGGTCGTCTTCCGTGATCTTGCCACTGGTAAACACTCCTTGGCGCGCGTCACAGATTCCAATTCGTTCTGCGACTTCTGCGTTCAATCTAGTTGCCGTTTCCACCCGTCTCAACCGTCTTCGCCCTTTTGACAAGGATTTGCAGGGCATTAAGCAGCGCATCGCTGCTTGGATGTGATGCTGTTTGACTTGCCATAGCCGACAGCCCGGCGGTTGCCGCATGTACGGCCCGGCTGAGCGATGCGATCATCAGCGGAGCGCGGCAACCGGCAAGTGCGGCAGCGGCGGCGCGGGCGCCGTTTGGCGAAAAGAGCGGCAACAAGACCGGAGCGCTACCCCGAACGAGCGCCAGCGCCTCATTCGTCGGCGGCACGGCGACTTGCCGGTAGGTGATCACGCTAATATGCCTAATTCCTGCGGTTTCAAGGGCGTTTTCCATGTTGAACGCCGTGTCGGCGCCACGGGGATAGAGCACGGGACCGCGGGTGCCCGAAGCCAAAATCGCCCGAACAAGACCTGCCGCGTCGCCCGAACCGGAACGAGCTTCAAATCCGCCGGTCCGGGCGGCTTCCGCGGTGCGATCGCCCACGCACCATGCCAGCTTTCCTGCGCCGCTCTGTTGGCGCAGATAGGCCTTCACCGCGTTTTCCGACGTGAAAATGACGATCGGTATTTCAGCCGGCATGACGGCATCCTCAATACTGCGGATCGCGGTCAGTGGCGACAGAACTACGGGCCAGTCAGTGCCGAATCGCTGCCGGAAATCGTCGGAAAACCGCTGGGCCTGCGGTTCAGGTCGCGTGATCAGCAGTGTGGGGCGTTCCACAGGCATTGCCCCCTCGGGATTGTCTGAGGTCTTCACCGGTGTTACCTGCGCAGGGACAGGGGCGCAACTGGCTGTGACATGAACGAAACGATCACGATCCTCGGGCTTGAATCAAGCTGCGACGATACCGCTGCGGCGATTGTCCGGGCCGGGGGGGACCGTCCGGCGATCCTGAGTTCCGTCGTTTACGGCCAAACCGAGCTTCATTCCGAGTTTGGCGGCGTCGTCCCTGAAATCGCGGCCCGCGCCCACGCAGAAAAGCTCGATCATTGTGTGGAAGAGGCGCTTGACCTCGCGGGACTGCGCCTTTCAGCCGTTGACGCCGTGGCGGTGACCGCGGGTCCCGGGCTGATCGGAGGCGTTCTTTCCGGCGTGATGTGTGCCAAGGGGATCGCCGCAGGGGCAAGGTTGCCATTGATCGGGGTCAACCATCTGGCCGGCCACGCCTTGACCCCACGGCTGACGGACGGGCTGGAATTTCCCTATCTCATGCTGCTTGTTTCGGGCGGACATTGCCAGTTTCTGGTGGTTCAGGGCCCTGACCAATTCGTCAGGTTGGGTGGTACGATTGACGACGCGCCCGGAGAGGCATTCGACAAGGTCGCCAAGCTGCTTGGTCTTCCGCAACCGGGCGGCCCGGAAGTGGAAAAGGCGGCCCGAACCGGGGATGCCGGGCGATTTGCATTGCCCCGTCCCTTGTTGGACCGGGAAGGTTGCGACCTGTCCTTCTCGGGCTTGAAAACGGCGCTTCTTCGGACCCGTGATGGATTGATCGACGAAAATGGTGGTCTGCGTAGGCGCGATGTCGAAGATCTTTGTGCAGGCTTTCAACGGGCTGTCGCCGACGTTCTGGCGGAAAAATCGCGCCGGGCGATCGAGGCGTTCATGTCGGATGCCCCCCGGCAACCCGTATTCGCCGTTGCCGGAGGCGTGGCCGCAAATTCCGAGATCACGGCGCGCCTGCAAACGCTTTGCGCGGGGCTGGGCGTGCGATTCGTTGCGCCGCCTCTGGCCCTTTGCACCGACAATGCGGCTATGATCGCCTGGGCCGGGGTCGAGCGTTTTCGCCTTGGCTTGTTCGACGGAATGGACCTGGCCGCGCGGCCCCGTTGGCCGCTCGATCAATCCCAACCACCGCTGATCGGGGGCGGCAAGAAGGGGGCCAAAGCATGAAGATTGCAGTAATGGGCGCCGGGGCTTTCGGCACCGCTCTGGCAATATCCCTTTCACAAACCGGTGAGACTGTTGGCCTGTGGGCGCGCGGCGCGGATCATGCAGCCGAGATCGCCCGGACAAGGGTGAATGCAAGGCGGCTGAACGGTATTCGACTGGCCGAAAGCATCGTGGTTTCTGCTGAAATAGACACTTTCGACGCGGCAGAGGCCGTGCTTCTGGCGATTCCGATGCAGCAGCTTGCCGATTTCCTGAGCCTGCATGCAAAACGGCTGGACGGGCGGGTTCTGATCGCCTGTTCGAAAGGTATCGATCTGGCCACCGGGCGGGGCCCGACGGCTGTCATTGCCGAAGAATGCCCGGCGGCGGTTCCTGCCGTGTTGACCGGCCCGAGCTTTGCCGCCGACATCGCACGTGGATTGCCGACCGCGCTTACGCTGGCATGTCGGGATGAAGCCCGCGCGAAACAACTGCAAGGATTGCTTTCGACGCCGGCACTCCGACTTTACCGGACACCGGACACCATCGGCGCCGAGCTGGGTGGAGCGCTGAAGAACGTCATAGCGATTGCGGCAGGGATCGTCTCGGGTGCCGGGCTGGGCGACAGCGCGCGGGCTGCGCTTATGACTCGGGGATTTGCGGAAATGAACCGGTTTGCGCAAGCGCAGGGGGCAAGGCCGGAGACGCTTGCAGGATTGTCGGGATTGGGAGATCTGATCCTGACCTGTTCATCGGAGCTGTCACGCAATTTTCGTTATGGATTGTCGATCGGTCGGCGGGAAGGTTTTGATCAGGATGTGACGGTCGAAGGCGCGGCCACGTCAAAAGCAGTGTCTGTCCTTGCCGAAAAACATGGAATTGATATGCCGGTTTCCGCAAAAGTTGCCGAAATTGTCGATGGAAAAGTCAGCGTGGATGATGCGGTCGCTGCCTTGCTGGCGCGTCCGCTCAGAAAGGAATGAACATGCTCTTTGCTGTGATCTGCCGGGACAAGCCCGGACATCTTCCGGTGCGTCAGGCTACGCGCGACGCCCACCTGGAGTATATTCGGACGACAGGAGTGGTCACCATGGCGGGACCGCTCGTCGAGGGCGGGCAGATGTGCGGATCGCTGATTATCCTTGAGGTCGGCGGCCTTGCCGATGCCGAAGCCTGGGCCGCTGGCGACCCCTACAAGGCCGCAGGTCTGTTTGAAAGCGTGACCGTCATCGAATGGAAGAAAGTGATTGGCTGATGGCTTATTGGCTTTTCAAATCTGAACCGGACACATGGAGTTGGGAGCAGCAACTAGCCAAAGGAGACGCGGGCGAGGAATGGCACGGTGTGCGCAATTATCAGGCGCGAAACAACATGCGTGCGATGAAGCTTGGTGATCGGGGCTTCTTTTATCATTCGAATATCGGAAAAGAAGTGGTCGGCGTGGTTGAGGTATGTGCTCTCAGCCACCCGGACTCGACCACGGACGATCCGCGTTGGGACTGCGTGGACATCAAGGCGGTGGAAGCGCTGAGACGGCCGGTCAGCCTTGATGAGATCAAGGCAGATGAACGATTGGCCGAAATGGTCCTGGTCAAGAATTCGCGTCTTTCGGTGCAACCGGTTACCGAAACCGAATGGAAGATCATTCGGGAACTGGGTGGGCTTTAGTTCCGCGGAAAGACCGGCGGCAAGATAGAAGCGGGTTTCAATCCTCAGAGGAGGTCTCAATGGAACTTTTCAGCGTGATTGTGGCGGCCGCGGCGGCCTATGCGTTCGGAGCCGTGTGGTACATGAAATGGGCGAAGCAGTGGATAGCGGCTTCGGGTGTCCCCGTCGACGCAAGCGGTAAGCCGGCGAATGCCAGCGCGATGCCCTTTGTCATTTCCGGGATAGCGATGCTGATCGTCGCGGGAATGATGCGGCATGTCTTTCAAATGGGTGGGATCGAAACGGTTGGTGCCGGCCTCATGTCCGGGCTCGGCCTTGGCGCCTTTGTTGCGCTGCCTTGGATCGTCACCAATTATGCCTATTCGGACCGGCCAAGATCCCTGACCTATATTGACGGTGGCTATGCCGTCATAGGCTGCACCATTATCGGCACGGTTCTGGCGCTGTTCTGAAAATACAAAGGGTCCCGGACACCCGACCGGGACCCTTCGCCACCCCACGTGCTCCCTTCGCACCACACGTGAAACTGAATAGGTCTCGGCCGTACTGGCCTGTTGATTGGACACTAGCTGCTCAGGCCGGTTTCGGCAACAAAGGACTTCTGAAAAATTACTTTAATTTCAGCAGCATAAGTTAGTGTGGCATTAACAAAAGAGCCACCCGTGACGGGTGGCATCTTGTTGCGCCTTTAAGGACCCGGCCGACGAGGATCTGTCAGCTGTAGACGGCTTCCTTTCCGAAATGCTTCACCAGCATATAGTAAACGACGGCGCGATACTTGTTCCTTTCGGACCGCCCATAGGTTTCAAGCACGGAATTGATTGCCGCCATCAATTGAGGTCCGTCCTTCAGACCGAGCTTCTTGATCAGAAAGTTGTTCTTGACCGTTTCAAGCTCGGTTGGCTGGCTGCCGGCCACGGTCGACGCATCCGCATCATAGATTGCGGGTCCGCAGCCTATGGTCACCTTTTCCAGCAGTGCCATATCCGGCGTCATTCCGCATTTGGATTTCAGGTCTTCGGCATATTTTGCAATAAGCTCGTCTCGCTTTCCCATTCTGTATCTCCCACTTGCTACGGCAATTCATCGGCGACCGCCGAAGATCAGCTTCCGCAGAATTGGAAACTGCGGGGCGGTCGCTGCAAGGCAAAGAAAAGGGGGATAGGCGAAATTGTCGATGGGAAATTGCAGGAAATTTCCCATGCGAGGCGATGTTGCGCCGGCCGCACCGGCGACCGGCGCAAATCGTCAATAGCGGTAATGGTCTGACTTGTAAGGGCCGTCCACGGTAACGCCGATATACTCCGCCTGGTCTGCACGCAGCTGCGTCAGTTTCACGCCGATCCGCGCAAGGTGGAGCCGGGCAACCTTCTCGTCGAGGTGTTTCGGGAGTATGTAGACGCCGGGCGTGTACTCTGCGCCCTTGGTCCACAGTTCGATCTGCGCCAGGACCTGGTTGGTGAATGAGGCGGACATCACAAAGCTCGGGTGGCCCGTGGCGTTGCCAAGGTTAAGCAGCCGACCCTCGGACAGCAGGATGATCCGGTTGCCCGAAGGCATCTCGATCATGTCCACCTGATCCTTGATATTGGTCCATTTGTGGTTCTTCAGGCTCGCCACCTGAATTTCATTGTCGAAATGGCCGAT
>JAGRDO010000038.1:170-8737 GCA_020447005.1 Paracoccaceae bacterium | reverse complement strand
ATATGTTCGATGCGGATCACGTCCTTGTTTCCGGTTGTCGTGATGAAGATATCGGCGCTGCCGACCACGTCTTCCAACAGGACCACCTCATAACCGTCCATGGCGGCCTGAAGTGCGCAAATGGGATCAACCTCGGTAACTTTCACCCGGGCGCCGGCGCCGCGCAAACTGGCGGCCGAACCCTTGCCGACGTCGCCGTAACCGCAAACGACGGCGACCTTGCCGGCCATCATTGTATCCGTCGCACGGCGGATACCATCGACAAGGCTTTCCTTGCAGCCATACTTGTTGTCGAACTTTGATTTGGTGACGCTGTCATTCACGTTGATCGCCGGGAACGGCAAAAGACCCTTTTTGTGCAGGTCATAAAGCCGGTGCACACCGGTGGTGGTTTCTTCCGAAACGCCCTTGATCGCGTCGCGCTGCCTGGTGAACCAGCCGGGGCTTTCCTTCAGCCGCTTCTTGATCTGGTTGAAAAGGCACACCTCTTCCTCGCTTGTCGGCGTTTCGATCAGGCCGGTTTCGCCCGCTTCGACCCGCGCGCCCATCAGGATGTAAAGCGTCGCATCCCCGCCATCGTCGAGGATCATATTGGCGGTGCCTTCCGGGAACTGAAAGATCTTGTCGGTATAGGCCCAGTAATCCGCCAGCGTTTCGCCCTTGATAGCGAAGACCGGAACACCGCTTTCGGCGATCGCGGCGGCGGCATGGTCCTGCGTCGAAAAGATGTTGCAGGACGCCCAGCGTACATCCGCGCCCAAGGCGGTCAGCGTTTCGATCAGGACAGCGGTCTGGATCGTCATGTGCAGCGATCCGGCGATGCGGGCGCCCCTGAGTGGCTGCGACTTGCCAAACTCCTCGCGCAGGGCCATCAGCCCCGGCATCTCGGTTTCGGCAATATCGAGTTCTTTCCGACCGAAACTGGCCAGAGCAATGTCTCTTACAATGAAATCCTTTGGCATGTGCCGCGCTCCTGAACTTTCCGTGTTGGCGCTGGCATAGCATTCCGACCGATGCGCGGCAATCAGCGCCGGTCCGAAAGCGCCGGACTGACGCGCGCCGGACCACGCAGCATGCGTGAAAGGCCCGGTGGCGCGCGATCAAGAAAACGACCAAGTCGCTGGGCAAGGCTGAACACAAGCACAGGCGAGAAGATGAAGAAAATCAGGTAGCTCGGAGCGAATTCATTGCCGACCAGCCGATGCCAGATAGCCCAGATCACGCCGATCAAGGGTACGTGCATCAGATAGGCCAGAAAGCTGTCCCTGCCCAATCGGGCCAACCAATGGGCCAAGGGCGCATCCAAAATGGCGCCTGTCAGGGCCAATGCAAAGAAACCGATACCAGCACGGCGCATGAGCGGAACAGGATCAAACTGTAGTGCCAACTGATCGTGCGGCAACCACCCGGCGACGACAGATCCCAAGATCAACCCAAAACCAGCCGATATCGAAATAACCGGTTTTGACAGGGTGGAAAGTCGTACACCCCAGCGTGCTGTCAGCGCGCCAAGCAGCATGAACTGAAGGATCCCGACCCGGAAAAGCAAGGGTGCGAACGTTGCCTGTGGAAGCGATAGGGCGACTGCCGCAATTGCGACCAATACTGGCGCGCGCTTGATCGCCGGAACCAGAAGTCGCACCAGGACTGTAGAGACAATCATATCACGCACGAACAACAACGACAGGTTCGCCATCGGTCCGGTCAGGCCCGTCCAGGCGTTGATCAATGCCATGGGCGTTTCCCCGACCCGTCCGAGCGCAGAGGACGGAAGGCCAAGCAGGAACTCGCGCCCTGAAGCCAAAGCAATGAAAACCGCGCTCCAGACAAGGACGGGCAGGTAAAGCGTTCCCACCCTTTTGGTCAGCACACGCAGGATCGGTTGATCATGCGCTTTCAGCCAGAAGAGGTATCCGCTGATAAAGCTGAGAAGAGCCACGCTGATCCGACCAAGGGTCTGGCCAAGAAAATCACCGACAAACTTGAAATCGCCGACCGAGACGAAGCTTGGCGATGAAAGGCCCGGGGTAACATGGACCCACATCATCGCGGAAATGCAAAGGACCCGCACGCATTCGATCTGCCGGCTTTCCCGGCCGTTTATCGGCGAAAGACATCCGGACTTCGCTGCCGTGGTCATGAACGCATTTCGCCATGCGGACCACTGGTCAAGCCCGTGGTTGCAGCGCTATTGAGGGCAAATCTGCGTATGCGGGAGATGGTCGATGAAAAAACCGGTGCGGGCCTGGCAAAGGATGCTTTCGGGGCGCCGGCTGGACTTGCTTGACCCAACGCCGATGGACATTGAGATCGATGACATTGCGCATGGTCTGGCATTTGTCGCTCGCTGGAACGGACAGACAATCGGTAACTGGCCCTATTCGGTAGCCGAGCATTCCTTGCTGGTCGAGCAAATCTTTTCCGAGGCGAATGGCGGGATCGATCCCAAGTGGCGGCTGGCAGCGCTCTTGCACGATGCCCCGGAATACGTGATCGGCGACATGATCAGCCCGGTCAAGGCCGCGATCGGCCCCGGTTATGGCGCACTTGACGACCGGCTTTCGGCGGCCGTTCATTTGAGGTTCGGAATTCCGGCCGTTCTGCCGGTCGCGATCAAGAAGAAGATAAAGGAAGCGGACCGGGTTTCGGCATGGCTTGAAGCGATCCAGATCGCGGGATTTTCTCGTGCCGAAGCGGATCGGTATTTTGGCCGTCAGGGAGAGATGGCCGGACGCCAATCCATCCGGTTACGCCCGCCGGTCGAGGTGCGTGCCGATTTCGTCAGCCGGTGCGCCGCCCTCATGCAGGAGATGGCAACCTGAGCGCGCTGGCGCCCTGGCCGGGATTTCGGGGTTTCATGACCGGTGATGCCAAGGGTGCCGTAAGCGGTCTGGCGATGCCGGTTATCCCGTCAGGGGGAGAGTAGTTTACCAGCCTTCGCCAAACCAGTGGATCAAGAGAATAGCGATCCCAACCGCGATCAGCAGCGTGCCCGAGGACATATTTATCCACCAAAGCGCCCGAGGCGACCTGAGCAAACCCCGCGCCGTACCCATTAGCCCCGCCAGCATCAGATTTCCCACAAGTGGAACCAGAAACGAGGCCATCAGGATCACGGCGACGTCGGGCGCGGTGGCGTGGCGCAAGTCGAAAAAGCCCGGCAGTACACCCATGTAGAACAAGACGGCTTTCGGATTGCCAAGGATCGCGATGATCCCGGCGGAAAAGCCTGCCAGCCGCCCGGGTCTGGTCAGTTTGCTGTCGCTGGAAATCGGGGTTCCGGCATGGCGGATCAGCAACCCGCCCATGACGATAAACACCGCCGAAGCCACGTAGCGCAGCACCAGCAGGAAATCGTCAAACTGGTCGATGATCCAGCTCAGTCCGAATATGGCGACGGTCGGCCAGAGAATGTCACCCAGCGCAACCCCGACTGCCAGGGGCCAGGCGCTCGCGAAACCTCCGGAAAGGGCCCGGGCGGTGATCGCAACCCAGACCGGCCCCGGTGTCAGCCAGAGAAGCCCGACAGCCCCGGCATAAAGCCACAAGGCCGACGCTGAAACCGTCATCATAGTCTCGTCACCACTCGATCATGCTCCGAACGTCCCAATTCTATGGGGCCGCCCCGTGCGCGGCAGGCAATCAGCAGTGCATCAGCGGGCGGAATAATCTCGCGCCCCAAAAATGGCCGAACCGACCCTTACATGCGTGGCGCCGGCGGCGATGGCACTTTCGAAATCCGCACTCATCCCCATGGACAATCCGTTCAGACCATTCCGCTCTGCCACTGCCGCGAGAAGAGCGAAATGCGGCCCGGGCGCCTCGGATTCCGGTGGGATACACATCAGCCCCGAAAGCGGCAGGCCCAGCCTGCGGCAATCCGCGATGAACGCATCCGCATCCTTTGGCAGGATCCCTGCCTTCTGGGGTTCTTCCCCGGTGTTGACCTGAACATAGAGATCGGGGCATTTCCCGGACGCTTCGGCCAGCCGTGCCAGCTTTTCGGCAAGCGAGGGCCGATCAACCGTATGAATGGCGTCGAAAAGCTCCATTGCCAATTTCGCCTTGTTGGTCTGCAAGGGGCCAATCATATGCAGTTGAACGCCGTCAAAGCGGTCCCGGAACCCGGGCCATTTCGACGCCGCTTCCTGAACATAGTTTTCGCCAAAGACGCGGTGACCTTCCTGCAAGACGGCCTCGACACGCTCAAGCGGCTGCACTTTCGACACCGCGATCAGATCAACGGAACCGGTTGCGCGCCCGGATTCAACCTCGGCCGCCCGGATGCGCGACAGAATGTCAGTCAGAGACATGACCGGCCTTCCTTAGCACGTCGAGCATCGGTGCGAGTTCTTTTTCGTAGCGTTGCCATGCCTTTACGGACCCCTTCGAGATCGGCTGACGAACCTGGAAGACCGAAAGTGTCTCTACCTTGCGCTTGTTTTCGTGGAAATTCAGACAGGCGTCTTCCCATTCAAGCCCACAGGCCGCAATAAGCTTGCGTGTCTCAACCTCGGGGTCGGAGACCAGCTTTTCATACTGCACTTCGTAGAACCAGTCCGGCACTTCCTTGCGCCAGAAGTCGATCATGTCGACATAAGTTGTGTAGTAATTCGCAAGATCCGTCTGGTTATACGCATAAAGATGCGTTCCGGCGGGGAACATGTTCTTGAACATTGACAAGAGGTTGTCCCTTGGGTCGCGCCGGACGACAACGAACTTTGCCCGGGGCAGCGCGAGCTTCATCAACCCGATATACATATAGGTCTGGATTGACTTGTCGGTAACGATACCTGCATCCGGAAACCGCGCCTGCATCATATCCTGATAGTCGTAGCCGAGTTGCAGGATTTCCTCGCGCGGGATTGTGTCAATGTTGCGCAGCGAAAGGTCGCGGATCAGCAGATTCTGCGCGGCTTTCGATCCTTCGCCGACTTCGCCGGCCCCGGTCACGGTTGAATGGCTGGAAATGATCTGCTCGATAAGTGTTGTTCCTGACCGCGGCATGCCGGTCACGAAAATCGGCGCATAGTCGCTTGCGCCGTCGGTATTCCAGCCTTTCCAGTCAAAACCCGCCAGTGCTTTCTGGGTCTTTTCGACTTCCTTGAACCGGCTTTGCACGCTGAAACCGCCTTCGGCATGGACGAGATCATTGGCCTGCGAAAGGTAGTCGAACACATCGGCATAATCTTTGGTGTCTTCAAGCGCCTTGGCGATTGCAAAGCCCATATGTGCGCGGTCGATGTTTGACGGCTCACCCGAATGGAAACGCTCTTTCATCTTGCCGATGATCGGATCGCCCGGTTGCGTCTTGTTCGCCGAGACATATTGCCGGTAACCTTCGCCGTTATTGGGGTCCAGTTCAAACCCACGCCGGAACAATTCGCGCGCGCCGTCGAAATCCCCCAGCGTTTCCAGAAGGATGGCCTTCCCGTTCGTCGCGATGAAGCAATTTTCATCCATCACGAGGGCTTTGTCGAAATTGACCATCGCTTCGCTGTCCTTTCCCGAACGCGCCTGTGCCTGCGCGAGCAGGGCATAGGTTTCCGCCGGCGGATCGCGATCAATTTCCAGGGACTTGCGAAACGAGGACTCGGCTTCAGGGAATTTCTTCAACTTGGTATAGGCGTTGCCCATGGTGTTGTAGGCCTGGACGGGGTCATTCCCTTCAAGAATTACCCTTTCGAGAAGCGGAAGCGCTTCTTCGGCATTGCCAAAGCGAATGACGCCCATCGCAAGGTTGATGAGCGCGGGAATGAGCCCGGGTGCGAAAGTTATCGCGTCCCGCAGCTTACGCGTGGCGTCCTTTTCCCGGCCCTGCTGGATGTAAAGCCGGGCGAGGTTTTCATGAGCCTCGGCGTAGGCGTCGTCGAGGGCGATGGATCTCAGATAGTCGGATTCGGCTGCCTCCAGTTTTCCAAGCCCGACGCGTGCGGTGCCCAGAATGTTGTAGACCAGGGCCGAGCCGGGATGTTTGCGAAGAACAGCGACCGACTGCGCTTCGGCTTCCGCGTTCCGCCGTTCCGCGATCAGTTTCACCAGCTTTGCCGCAATGCCTTTCGCGACGCCGCCGGTTTGTGGCCGCGATGCTTTTCGCAATGCGCCAAAACGATCCTGAAGCTTGATCCGGGTGGCCGAGGCGATGGGCGCCTGCTTTAGCGCCGCAAGAAATTCCTTTTCCGCAGCCGGCCCGCCACCCAGGGCAACGACCCGCGCCCATTCAAGCCAGATCGCCACTTCGCCGGGCTTGATCTCGGCAGCGCGTTTCGAAGGGGCGATCGCGTCCTTGGCGCGCCCGAGTTCGACATGGATCTTGCTGATCTGATAAAGCGGTTCTGCAAGATCTGGCCGCGCCTTGCAGATGCGGTGATAGATCGTCAGGGCCTCGCCGAAGCGTTCTGCCTTCTGGTGTTCAAGTGCGCGTGCATAAGCCGCCTTGATCTGTGCCGCGCTTTGCTGCGCCATTGTCTGCCTCACATACCTGCCGTCTGGTCGCGGACACTAAAGCGGCCCCGGGTCAATGTCGAGTTCAGGGCAAAAACGAAAAGAGCGGACCGAAGCCCGCTCTTTCCTTAAGCTATTCCGATCTTCAGATCAGAACGACAGGCCGAGGCCAGCCGACCAGGTGTTGCCGGTGGCGGTGCCGCCGGAGTCGCCGTAGCCGAGCATCGCAACCGCGCCGCCGCCGAGGTCGTAGTTCACGACCAGGCCCCAGCCGTTGGCGCCCGAGTCGTACTCGCCGTAGTTGACCTGTGCGGTCACGCCGTTGGCAGTGTAGCCAACACCGAGGCCCCACCACTGGTCGTCAGCGGTAGCAACGCTCTTGTCGAGGTCGCCGTCAGCGTATTCGATCGCAACCGAAACGCCGCTCGCCATCGAAGCGCCGGCCGAAAGTTCGACAACGTCGCTGTCGCCGTTCGACTGGTAGCCGAGACCGGCGTTCACCGAGGTGCCGCCCATGTCGCCCGACCACTTCACACCGATGCCGAGGTTCGCATCACCGTAAGCGGTGGTGTCGTTGTAGGCCGTCGCGGTGCTGTCAGCGGTGTCGAGCGTGTCGTCGATTTCAGCCGAAACTGCAACGCCGAACGAGCCGAACGAGTACTCGTAGCGCATGACCTGACCGTCATAGATGCCGTCCAGACCGGTGCCCCAGTAGGCGCCAGCGTGGGTCGAGTGGTCATCGGTCAGAGCGGTGCCCAGGTAGATTTCCGAGACGGCCCAGTCAGCGGCGCCATCGGTGTCACCCAGGGTAACCTTGCCGAACGAGCCTTTGACCCAGACGGACGATTTGTTGAACGAGCCAGCGCCGCCGACTTCAGCCGACGAGGTCACTTCGTCGAGGTCGATCGTCGCGCCGAAGGAAAGGCCGCTGTCCGATTCGCCCGTGAGGTTGAACGTCACGTCGATGTCGTTGTGGAACTGGGACTGCATCCCGGTGCCACCTTTGATGCCGATTTCGGCGTAGCCCGACAGGCTGACTTCCGCAGCCGCAGCGCCGGCGAAGCCGACGAGAGCGGTGGAAGCGAGAAGGATCTTTTTCATTTCGTATTCCCTCGTTGATCAGAAGTAGGCCCAACTCAGGGGAATCCGAATTGGGTATGCCCCTATTTCCGCGCTTGCCCCCCGCAATGCAACGGAAAGGGCGCCGCGAGGGGAAGACTCAGTTTCGATGGTGCAGACTTGCCACAGTCGTCCCGGGGCGCGGGAATGCCGGCGTAAATCATTGGCCGCAAAAAGCCTTGTTCGCCCGAAACCGCTCCGTTAGACAGCTACTACTATAGTCGGGGGTAGGGTCATGACGGTCCGGATCATCACACGCAGTGCGATTCTTTTGGGGGTTGCCCTGATGCTGTCCGCCTGCGGGGGAATCGGGTCAGGCGATAGCGGCTGGTTCCGCCGCAGCAATACCGTCGATGCCCAGACGCTTGAACAGCGCGCCCGCGCCGAGGAACAGAAGGCCAATCTCGAACAGATTACGCCGACGCCCAAACGCAGGACGATCTGGGACCTGTTCGGCAACAAGCGTGATCCCAACAGCAATATCGAGGTCAACAAATACCTTTGGCTGGCGTCCTTGGAGATTCTGAATTTCCTGCCGGTCGAGTCAGTCGATCCGTTCTCGGGCGTGATCGTAACGGGCTATGGTACACCGCCGGGTGGCGGAAAGGCCTACCGGGCCACGGTTCTCATACAGGATCCGGCACTTGATGCGCGTTCGCTCAAGCTTTCGCTTTTGACCCGATCCGGCCCGGTGGACGTGGAAACCCAGCGCGCGGTCGAAGATGCCATCCTCAGCCGGGCGCGCCAGTTGCGTATTCGCGACAGCAAGCTTTGATCCCGATTCGCGGATGTAGGGGCTGATCGGCCCAGCGAAGCTCTGGACCTTGCCTGCAGCACTTGTATAACCGGCCAGACCACGTGCCGAGGATGGAAGATGTCGCAGTACAACCCCGCCGTAATTGAACAGAAGTGGCAGCAAGCCTGGGAAAAGGCGGGCTGCTTCACCGCGAGGCACGATCCGAACCGGCCGAAATACTACGTGCTTGAGATGTTCCCCTATCCGT
>JAGRDO010000038.1:0-138 GCA_020447005.1 Paracoccaceae bacterium | reverse complement strand
ACTACACGATGGGCGATGTGGTCGCACGCTACAAATCGTCCTGCGGGTTCTCTGTCCTGCACCCGATGGGCTGGGACGCTTTCGGGATGCCCGCCGAAAACGCGGCGATCGAGCGCGGCGGCCATCCGAAGGACTGGA
>JAGRDO010000037.1 GCA_020447005.1 Paracoccaceae bacterium | reverse complement strand
CGCCAGCTTCGCGAGCGTTGCCGCGGACACCACGGGGAACTATCTCGACGTCTCCCACGGCGAGGGCTTCGTGAACCTGATAATGGATCGGATGTCCGGGCAGGGCGTCTTCCTGCTCGACGAGCCCGAGGCCGCGCTGTCTCCGCGCAGGCAGGCCGAGCTGCTGGCGTTCCTTGCGGGTATTCAGCGCGAGGCGGACGCGCAAGTCATCATGGCGACGCATTCCCCCATACTCATGGCAGTCCCCGGCGCGACCCTGCTGCGCCTGTCCCGCCGTGGAGTCGAAGAGGTTGACCTGCGCCGGACGGATCATTTTCGGCTCTATCAGTCCTTTACTCTCGACCCCGAAGCCTTTGTCGCCGCCGCGATGGACGGCAGTCTCGACTCAATCACATGACACAACGGGCCGCCTGTGACAGCCCATTCGGCCGTCTTGTCCTCAATGAAGAGGACGGGGCGATTGCCAAGTTGCGGTGGAGTCCCGAGGAGATCGAGGGAAATAGCTCGGCGCTTCTGAGGGATGCCTGCGCGCAGCTTGGCGAGTACTTCGCCGGCACCCGTAAGGTCTTCGATCTGCCTATCGCCTTCGCGCCCGGCCTGACCGGTCAGGTGCAGCGCGCGATGTGCGCGATCCCGATGGGCCAGACGCGGACCTACGGCGATCTGGCCCGTGAAATGGGGGCTTCCGCACAAGCCATCGGACAGGCCTGCGGCGCAAACCCGATCCCCATCATCGTGCCGTGCCACCGTATCCTCGGCGCCTCCGGTCTTGGCGGGTTTTCCGCGCCCGGCGGTGTCGAGACCAAGGTCGCGCTCCTGAAACACGAAGGCGCGGCCTCGCTTCTGATCTGATCGCGGATGCTTGCCAAGCCGGATGCCGCCGGATAGGTCGAACCAACCCCGGGAGGCACCATTCGTGAGCCTTTTCGTCTTCCTTTCCGTTCTTGGCGCAGCACTGCTCCACGCCACATGGAACGCGCTTGTCCGGGTCGGGACAAACCGCGTGGCGACGATGATGGTGCTGTCCGGGGTGCAGGGGATGATCGGCCTTGCCATCGTGGCGACCCAGCCCATTCCGGCCGCCGGTGTCTGGCCCTGGCTTTTCGCCTCGGGCGCTATCCATTCCGCCTACAAGGTCTTTCTTTCCTTCGCCTACGAACATGGCGATCTGAGCCGGGTCTACCCCCTCGCGCGGGGCACCGCGCCGGTGATCACACTGGTCGTCGGTATGCTCTGGCTGTCCGAGACGGTGTCAGCCAGCGAGGCGCTTGGCATTCTCGTCCTCGGCGCCGGCATCCTGATGCTGGCGCGGGGGGTCTTTACCTCGGGCGAATCCCGCAGGATGCTTCCCTATGCCTTCGGCTCGGCCGCCGCCACCGCGGGTTATACGCTTGTCGACGGGTTGGGCGCCCGCGTGGCGGGAAATCCCACCCAGTTCGTCGCATGGCTCTTCGTCCTTGACGGGATCATCTTCGCGGCGGTGATGCTGGGTCTGCGCGGACGGGCCGCACGGCCCGTCGGGCGCAGGGTCTGGCTTGCCGGCAGCGTCGGCGCCGCGGCGTCCTATGGCTCTTATGCCGTTGCCGTCTGGGCGATGACGCTGGCGCCGATCGCGCTGGTCGCCGCCTTGCGCGAAACCTCGATCCTCTTTGCCGTGCTCATCGGCTGGGCGGTCTTTGGCGAACGGATGGGGGCAGCCAAGGCGATGTCGGTGGGGCTGATCACGCTCGGCGTCGCGCTGACGCGGCTTTAGCTGCCCTCGCGCACGGCGTCGATCATCCGCTGCACATTGTCGGGGTCCGCATCCGGCGTGATGCCGTGGCCAAGGTTGAAGATATGCGCGCCGCCGGAAAAGGCCCGCACGATCCGCCGCGTTTCCTCGACCAGCGCCGTGCCGCCCGTCACCAGATGGCCGGGCGCAAGATTGCCCTGCACGCAGCCATCCTTTTGCACATGCGATGCCGCCCAGCCGGCACTGACGGAATTGTCAAGCGCGACACAATCGGCGCCCGTCGCCTTGGCAAAGCCTTCATAACGCGGCCCGGCTTCACGCGGGAAGGCGATGACCGGCAGATCGGGATGGCGCGCCTTCAGCGCGGCGATGATGCGCCGGGCAGGGGCCAGCGCGAAATCGTCGAAATCGGCGCCGCTGAGCGACCCCGCCCAACTGTCGAACAGCTTCAGAACCTCGGCGCCCGCCTCGGCCTGCGCCAGAAGATAGTCGATGGTCGCATCGGTCAGAAGGTCGATCAGGGCGCTGAACGTGGCGCGGTCAGCCGCTTTCAGGGCATGTGCGGGGCCCTGATCGGGCGTGCCGCGCCCGGCGATCATGTAGGTCGCAACCGTCCACGGCGCCCCGGCAAACCCGATGAGAGCGACATCGCCCGGAAGGGCGCCGCGCAGGATGCGAAGGGTTTCGTATACCGGCGACAGGGTATCGTGAATCGCGTCGCGACCCTTCAGGCCGGCAAGCTCGGCCGGTGTGGTGATCGTGGACAATCTCGGCCCTTCGCCGGTTTCGAACCGCAGATCGCAACCAAGTGCCTGGGGCACCAGAAGAATATCCGCAAACAGGATCGCCGCATCGAAACCGTAGCGCCGGATCGGTTGCAGGGTGACCTCGGCGGCAAGCTCGGGTGTGTAGCAAAGCGACAGGAAATCGCCCGCTTTTGCCCTTGTTTCACGGTATTCCGGCAGATAGCGGCCAGCCTGGCGCATCATCCAGATCGGTGGGGTGGGCAAGGTCTCGCCGGCCAGCGCGCGGAGGATTTTCTTGGTCATCAGGCTCTCCTTCGTCCCTTTGATCCCCGCCTGCGACCAGATGTCAAGGCAATGGCGGCGACCAGACCATTGCACGGTCAATCTGTCGCGGTTATGCCGGGGCCATGACCATGCCAAGTGCACAAAAACCGCTGAAGATCGGCACCCGCGGCTCACCGCTGGCGCTGGCGCAGGCTTTCGAAACACGGTCGCGGCTGATGGCCGCCCACGGGTTGAGCGAGGATTCCTGCGAAATCGTCATCATCAAGACGACCGGAGACGACCGCGCCCTGATCGCGGCGGACCGTCCGCTCAAGGAAATCGGCGGCAAGGGCCTGTTCACCAAAGAGATCGAGGACGCGCTCTTGTCGGGCGAAATCGATATCGCGGTGCATTCGATGAAAGACATGCCGGTCGAACAGCCGGCGGGACTGATCATCGACTGCTATCTGCCGCGCGAGGATGTACGGGATGCGTTCGTGTCTCCGGTCGCGGCATCGCTTGGTGATCTGCGCGAGGGCGCGGTGGTGGGTACCTCGTCGCTGCGGCGGCGCGCGCAACTGGCGCATCGCCGGCCCGACCTCAAACTGGTCGAGTTTCGCGGTAACGTGCAGACAAGGCTGAAGAAGCTGAATGACGGTCTTGCCGCGGCGACGTTTCTTGCGCTGGCCGGGCTGAACCGGCTGGGCATGGCCCATGCCGCGGCCGCGCCGATCGAGGTTGAGGATATGCTGCCGGCGGTCGCGCAAGGCGCTATCGGCGTGGAACGGCGGGAAAGCTGCACCCTTGCCGGTGGCTTGCTGGCCGCGATCCATGACCGCCCGACCGCCGAAAGGATCACCGCCGAACGGGCCTTTCTGGCCACGCTGGAGGGGTCATGCCAAACACCGATCGCGGGCCTCGCGGTGCATGAGCCTACGGGCCTGTGGCTGCGCGGTGAAATCCTGCGGCCGGATGGGTCCGAAGTGATCGCGGGCGAACGCCGGTTCAACGCGGCCGACGCCGCCGAAGCCGGGGCTGACCTTGCGCGTGAGCTTCTTGCACAGGCGCCGCACGGATTTTTCGACTGGCGCTGACGCGGGCGCCGCGCCCGCGCGCCCCGGACCGGGTTCGGGGCTTCGCCGCGGTATTTCAGCCAATGGGTGTTTCAGCCAATGGGATGGATCACGCGCGCGCCGCGCGGGCGATCTCGTCCGCCGTCAGCCCATAACGGTCCGCAAAGCGGTGGCGCGCGGCGACCAGACGCGGATCGTCAGGGCGCATCCCGAGCGTCCGGATGAATTCGATGCGTTGCTGCGCTTTCAGGTCGTTCCGGTCGATTGCCGTGCCCATCACCCGGTCGATGATCTCGCCCCCCGCCGTGACATGGAACCAGCGCGAAAAGTCGCGAAAATGGTGCTGGTTGTGAAGCGTCGAGACATGGCGTTCGATGGCCGTCTTCCTGACCGGAAGATGCGCCGTGGCGTGGAACCATTCATAGGCCAGAAAGGTCATCCCGCCCCCGATCAGCACGATCGCGGCAGCGCCCGCGAAGGCCCAGTCGGCGCCGAAGAGGGCAAGCAGGGCCCAGATCGCGGTGAAATTGATCACGAGCACCGGGAAGACGACGAAATCGGGCGCGAAGAACAGCGTGCGGTTGGTCGGAAAATCGTGATGCCCGTAATGCGCGCGGTAAAGCAGGTCGAACTGCCACTGGCGCTGGGGAGGGCTGAGGTGGAAGATGAAGCGGTGAAGGTTGTATTCGTTCAGCATCTGCGCCGGGACGCCGAGAAGCGTAAGCAGCCAAAGCCACGGCAACCCGGCATTTGCGACGATGCCAAGGCCGATGCAGACCCCCGCCGCAATGCCAAGGATCGTGTGATGGCCAAGCATGAGACGCAGTCTTTGCAGCATGTCTTCCATTGCCGGACTTCACGCCCGCCGGAAAGCCGTGTCAAGAAGGACGCGGGGGCAGGTCGGGCGGCGCGGGAATGTCGGGAACTGTTTTTCCCGGGTTGAGGATGGCCAGAGGGTCAAGCGCGGCCTTGATCCTGCGCATGACGTCAAGCGCGACCGGGTCCTTGCGCCGCCGCATCGAGCCGAGCTTTGAAAGGCCGATCCCGTGTTCGGCCGAAAAGGACCCGTCCAGCCTGCGCACGACATCCTCGACAGCGGTCGTGATCGCGTCGGCCAGATCCGGGTCGGCCCGGGTGGTGAAGACCGCAAGATGGATGTTTCCATCGCCGAGATGGCCCACCGTGTTCGTATACGCGCCCGGATCAAGCCGAGCGGTCTCCGCCTCGGCCTGCACAAGGAAGGGGCCAAGCCGGTCAAGCGGCAGGGCAACGTCGAAATCGACCGAGTGGCCCTGCACCCGCGCCAGCTCGGCCGCGGCCTCGCGCCTTGCCCACATGGCGCCGCGTTGCGCGTGCGACCGGGCGATGATGGCGTCCCGGACGGTGCCCTTTTCGATCAGCCCGCCCAGCGTGTCCTCGACAAGCGTGGCAATCGGGATCGTGCCATCCGGTTCGGGCGCGACGTCGCGCGGCGCTGTCGCGCCAAGTTCGGCAAGGATCGTCACGGCCGCCACATCGGTGAACGGCTGGCCAAGATGGGGCAGGTGCCTGGCCAGTTGTTCCATATAGGCGCGGGGCATGAACTCGAAGGCTTCGACAAGCCCGCCGCTGGCCGTTTGCAACTGGTTCAGGACATCAAGCGCATCCGCAAGGTCATCAAGCGCAAGCATTGCGGTAACATGGGCGCGCGCCTTCGGCACCAGCCGGACCGTCGCCGCCGTGATGACGCCAAGCGTTCCCTCCGCGCCAATGAAAAGGTCCTTCAGGTCATAGCCGGAATTGTCCTTGTGAAGGGCGGACATCAGGTTAAGCACGCGGCCATCCGCCAGCACGGCCTCAAGCCCAAGGCAAAGCGCGCGGGCAGAGCCGTGTCGCAGCACGTTCGACCCCCCGGCATTGGTCGACAGCGCCCCGCCGATCATCGCCGAGCCGCGCGCACCGAACCAGAGCGGGAAATAAAGCCCCAGGTCGTCCGCTGCATCGTGGATCTGCGACAGGATCACCCCGGCCTCGACCACGGCGGTCCGGGTCTTGGCGTCAATGGCGCGGATGCGGTTCATCCGTTCCAGCGAGAGCATCAGCGCGCCTTCGGCATGCAGGCCGCCGGTCAGGCCGGTGCGGCCGCCAGACGGCACGACCTGAAGCCGGTTTTCCGCCGCAAGGCGCAGGATGGCCGAAACCTCGTCCGTGCTGGCGGGCCTGGCAATCGCCCAGGGTTGCCAGCGATAGCTTCCGGTCCAGTCGGCCGAATAGCCTGCGGCATCCGGGCCGGACCCGGCCAGCAGGTGCTTCGGTCCCACGATGGACTGGATGGCGCGGAAAAGCTCTGGGGTCATCTTGCCTCCGAATCAGTTGGCTCATGCTGCCCGCAGGCGGCTGGCATGGCCACAGTCGTGACGGGGCAAGGATCGGGCCGGTTATCCGCCGCTCTGCCCCGGGCGCGGCGTAAAAGAAACAATCTTCCGGTATTTGGTAGAAATATGACAGAAAATTACTTCTGCGATTGCAAGGTCCGCCCGGCGCAGCTATGCTGCACTGCAACAACGGAATGATGGATTCGCGATGATGCTCGACAACCAGCCCCGTGGCACGATCTGTATCGAGGATCTGGAAATCGGCATGGTCCGCTATCTGCAAAAGCAGATAACCGACCATGACATCGAAATGTTCGCCGAAGTGTCGACAGACCGTAATCCGGTGCACCTCGACGATGATTACGCGCGCGACACGATCTTCGAGGGACGCATCGCGCATGGCATGCTGACGGCAGGGCTGATATCGGCGGTGATCGGCGAACAGCTGCCCGGCCACGGGACGGTTTATCTGGGCCAGACACTGAAATTCATGGCCCCCGTGCGGCCCGGCGACACGGTCTATGCCGAGGTGAAGGTTGCCGCGATCGATTTTGCCAAGCGCCGCGTCACCCTTGAAACCCACTGCGCGGTAGGCGATACGGTGGTCCTGAAGGGCGAGGCGCTGGTTCTGGCGCCCAGCCGCAAGTTCGACTGATCCGGCGGTCCACCCGCCAGCGCGGGGCCCGATGCGGACGCATACTCACTGGCTTAACATACCGGCAGCGGATCGCGGCGCCTCGGTCGCGATGGGCAATTTCGACGGCGTTCACCTTGGCCATCAGCATGTGATCGGTCTTGCAAGACGCGATGACGCACCGCTTGGCGTCATCACTTTCGAGCCGCATCCAAGGCAGTTCTTCGCGCCCTCCGCGCCGCCCTTTCGCCTGATGAACGCCGAGTCCCGCACCCACCGGCTGGCCAAGCTTGGCGTCGATCAACTGTATGAACTTCCTTTTGACGCGGGTCTTTCGGGCATGGATGCCGACCGGTTCGTCGCCGAGGTTCTGGTGGGCGGCCTTGGTGTATCCCATGTCACGGTCGGGGCCGATTTCTGCTTTGGCAAGGGCCGCAAGGGCAATGTCGACACGCTGCGCGCCGGGGGGGCCGAACACGGGTTCGGCGTGACCATCGCGGATCTGGTCGGCAATGACGGGGTCGAGATTTCCTCGACCGCGATCCGTGCCGCCCTTGCCGACGGCCGGCCGCGCGATGCCGCCGGAATGCTCGGCCACTGGCACCGGATCGAGGGCGAGGTGCTGCACGGCGACAAACGTGGCAAGGGATTGGGCTTTCCCACCGCGAACATGGCCGTGACCGACCTGCATCTGCCAAAACTCGGGGTCTACGCGGTGCGCGTGGATGTGCTGACCGGCCCGCACAAGGGCAGCCATGACGGCGCGGCCAGCCTTGGCGTGCGCCCGATGTTCGGTGAAAACCAGCCCAACCTCGAAACCTTCATCTTCGACTTCGCGGGCGACCTTTACGGCGAACATCTTTCGGTCGCGCTGGTCGACTATCTGCGTCCGGAACTGAAATTCGACGGGCTTGCGGCGCTCATCGACCAGATGAATGCCGATTGCGACCGCGCCCGCGCGATCCTCGCCGCCCTCTGACGCCGCGCTTCAGGCCCGCGGCCCGGTCACCCGCACGCCTCGCGGCGCGGATGGACCGATGCGGCAAAACAGCCTTGCCTGGCAAAATGGATATGGCCGTAGGCCACCTCGCTATTCGCGAATGCCGAACGGATCGCGGCGGCCGCATCGTCGCCCGGCACCGCATCGGCATCGATCATCATGTGATCCGCGTCGAACAGGCGCAAGGATATCAGCCGCGAGCGGATCATCCGGGGAACCGCGCCGGGCGCCACGCAGGCTTCGCGCGCGTTCCTTCGGACGTATATCGCATGGCGCGCGGTAAAGGGTCCGGGTCCGGGCTGATGCAGATAATTGACCAACATCACCGTTTCGCCGGGGGCGGCATCTTCAAGGCTGACCCGGCAGGGGGTTCCGGGCGATGACGTAACGATCTGGCGGCGGGCGTTGCGCAACGCCAGCTCCGCGTCGCTGAGGTCGAAAAGATGGGCGAAATCGTCGTATCGCAGCGGCATGATCTGGAAAGTCATCGGAAACTCCTCGAACGTTCGGCCTCGCACGGGCTGAAACCGGGCTACCCCGCGTCTTTGCAACGGACGACCCGCTTCTTGCGCATTGCAGCGAAGATGCCGCGCCGGCGGGCATTAACCGGGCTTTTCTTTTCCCGCGTGCTCGGCCAAGTTCCCGGCCATGAAGAACGACATCCCCCGCGACGGTCTGCGCCCCGAATTCTGGAAGCGCCCGCTTACCTCGATGACCCCGCGCGAGTGGGAGGCGCTCTGCGACGGCTGCGGCAAATGCTGCCTGAACAAGCTTGAGGATGCCGATACCGGCGAAATCTTCTTCACCCGTATCGCCTGCCGTCTGCTTGACGATGAAAGCTGCCGCTGCGGCAGGTATGAAGAACGCAAGCGTTTTGTCCCGGAATGTGTGGTTTTAACCCCGAAAACCATCGTCGAGGTCGCGCATTGGCTGCCCTCGACCTGCGCCTACCGCCTGCTTCATCTTGGCCAGCCACTGTTTGACTGGCACCCCCTGATCTCGGGTAATCCGGACAGCGTGCATGATGCCGGGCAATCGGTCCGCGGCTGGTCATTGCCGGAATTCGAAATCCCGGAAGAGGACTGGGAAGACCACATTATAGAGGACCTTTGATGTATTTCGCATCCGACAACAGTTCAGGTGTGGCGCCTGAAATACTGGCAGCCGTTACCGCGGCCAACCCGGGCTATGCGCCGTCCTACGGCACCGATCCGGTCATGGACCGGGTTCGCGCGCGTATCCGCGACCTCTTCGAAGCCCCCGAGGCGGCGGTCTATCTCGTGGCGACGGGCACGGCGGCGAATGCCCTCTCGCTCGCGGTTCTGGTCGAGCCGTGGCAGACCGTCTATTGCCATCGTCTTGCGCATATCGAACAGGACGAATGCGGCGCGCCCGAGTTTTTTACCGGCGGGGCCAAGCTGGTGCTGGTGGACGGCGAAAACGCAAAGATGACGCCCGAAACCCTGCGCGCCCGGATCGCGGCCACCCGCAAGGGCGATGTTCACGGGGTCCAGCGCGGGGCGGTCTCGATCACCAATGTCACCGAACTCGGGTCAGTCTATTCGGCGGATGAGCTGCGCGCGCTGACCGGCGTCGCACGCGAATACGGGCTGCCGGTGCATCTTGACGGCGCGCGCTTTGCCAATGCGGTCGTGGCAACGGGCGCAAGCCCCGCCGAGTTGAGCTGGAAATCGGGCGTCGATGTCCTGTCCTTCGGCGGCACGAAGAACGGGTGCATGGGGGTCGAGGCGGTTGTGATCTTTGACCCCCGTCGCGCCTGGGAATTCGAATTGCGCCGCAAGCGCGGCGCGCATCTTTTTTCCAAGCATCGATATCTGTCCGCGCAGATGGATGCCTATCTGACCGACGGCCTGTGGCTTTCGCTCGCGGGCCGCGCGAACGCGATGGCAGACCGCCTGAAGGCCGGCCTTGCCACGGTGCCCGGCGCCGCGATCACCCATCCTGCCGACGCCAATGTGATCTTCGCGGCCTGGCCGCGCGCCTTGCACCGCCACGCGCTTGGCGCCGGTGCGCGCTACTACCAGGTTCCCGGCGATCCCGATCCCGAGGGTCCGGACGACGCGGTGATCGGCGCACGGCTCGTCACGTCATGGTCGACGACCGAAGAAGATGTCGACCGGTTTCTCGCGCTTATCCGCGGTCAAGATTGACGCCGATCAGCCCCGCCACTTCGGCCGGGTGGGTGAGGGGCAGCATATGTCCCGCACCGGGCACGGTGGCCACGCCGACATCGGGCAGGCGCGCGGCGATGTTTTCCGTGATCGTTTCGATGATCGCGGGCGACGCGTCGCCCCGGATCAGCAGGACGGGCATGTCGAGCATTTCAAGCCGGTCGGGATCAAGGATGCCGCCACTGTCCTCGAACAATGCCGCGGTCTCGGCCCCGACCAGATGAATGCGGCGCGTGATCTCGTTGCGGGATCGTTCGTCCATCCCCGCCCAGTCGGCGCCCGTACCCCACATCGCGGTAAAGGCTTCCGCCGCCGCCGCCCTCTTTCCCTCGGCCAGCATCTGACCGAAGCGGGCATTATGGTCCTGATACAGGTCCCATTCGACGCTACCCCTTGCCGCGGCAAACAGAACCGGTTCGATCAGGGTCAGCGTGCGGATCGCCTCGGGCGCCGCTTCGGCAAGGCGCAAGGCCACGACCGCGCCAAAGGAATGGCCGATCAGGTCAACGGGCCCGGTCACGAAACTTGCGGCGATCCGCGCGGTTTCGGTCAGAAAGTCGCCCGTCCCTTCCCAATCGGCCGAGCGTCCGTGCCCCGGCATGTCGAATGCGGCAAGGGTGATCTTGTCATCCAGCGCCCTCATGACGTCGGCCCATGCGTTCGAACTGGCCAGCGAACAGTGGATTGCCAGCGCCGCGCGACTGCCCGTCCCAAAACTCTGCCAGAACGTCGGATGCCCGGCCCGAACGTCCTCGGGCATCAGAGCTTTCCGGCCAGATGCAGATCAAGATCTTCCAGCCGGTCCTGCCCCCAGAACCTCTGGCCGCTGTCCACAAGATAGAAGGGCGAACCGAATACCCCGCGGCTCACCGCCTCTTCCAGATTGGCGGCATAGGTTTCGGCGCCCAGAAGCATGCCCTTGTCACCCAGATCGGCGTCGAAACCGGCCTTGGTCAAAAGTTCGCGGATGACCTCGTCGCTGGCGATGTCGCGCTCCTCGGCCCAGCAGGCGCGCAGGACCGAATGCACGAAACCGCCAAGATCGCCATCCGAACCCTTCGCCTTTGCCGCCTGCGCCGCGATGACCGCATAGGCCGAGGGCGCCGCATTGGTTGGCCAGAACTTCGGCTGAAGGTTGATCTTCATCCCGGCCTTGACGGCCTGCCGCGTCATTTCCTGCAACCGGTATTCCTTGCGGCTTTCGTGCCTGTCCTTCAGGGCCGTACCACCCGTGCGGCCAAAAATCGCGCCCACGTCGACCGGCTTGTAGGTGATGCTGGCGCCGTGCCGCGCCGCGATTTCCTCAAGCCGCGTTCCGGCCAGATAGGTGTAAGGCGACAGCGTGGTCAGGAAGTAGTCGATATGCGGCATCTGGTGTGCTCCTTCGGGTTTGCCCGGACGCTAGCCCGATGCTAAGCGGGGTGCAACGTCACGAATCTGTCATCCGGCCCGCTGCCCCGGCCCATAGGATAGGACCCACCATGCCCTCCATGACCGAACCGAAGCTGATTTCGGGCAATTCCAACCGCCCTCTGGCGACCTCCATCGCACGGCGGATGTCGATGCATCGGGGAATGAATGTCGGACTTGTCGATGCACGGGTCGAGCGGTTCAACGATCAGGAAATCTTCGTCGAATGTTTCGAGAATGTGCGCGGCGAGGATATGTACATCATCCAGTCCACCTCGAACCCCGCGAACGACAACCTGATGGAACTTCTGATCATGACGGATGCGCTGAAACGGTCATCCGCCAGCCGTATCACGGCGGTCATCCCTTATTTCGGCTATGCGCGCCAAGACCGCCGCGCCAAGGCGCGAACCCCGATTTCCGCCAAACTGGTCGCCAACCTTATCACCAAGGCCGGTGTCGACAGGGTGCTGACCATGGATTTGCATGCCGCGCAGATTCAGGGCTTTTTCGACATTCCGGTCGATAACCTCTATGCCGCGCCGGTCTTCGCGCTGGATGTCGAGCATCATTTCAAGGGCAAGCTTGATCATGTCACCGTGGTCTCGCCCGATGTCGGCGGCGTGGCCCGCGCACGCGAACTTGCCCAGCGGATCGGCGCCGGGCTTGCCATCGTCGACAAGCGCCGCGTGAAGGCGGGCGAGGTGGCCGAAATGACCGTGATCGGCGACGTCTCGGGCCAGATCTGCATCATCGTCGATGACATCTGCGACACGGCGGGCACGCTGTGCAAGGCGGCCGAGGTCTTGATGCAGGGTGGCGCGAAAGAGGTCCATTCCTACATCACCCACGGCGTGCTTTCGGGCCCGGCGGTCGAGCGGATCACGAATTCGCTGATGAAAAGCCTCGTCATCACCGACTCGATCGCGCCGACGCCCGAAGTCAAGAACGCCAAGAACATCCGCATCGTTCCGACCGCGCCGATGTTCGCGCAGGCGATCATGAACATCTGGTCCGGCACCTCGGTCTCATCGCTGTTCGACGCAGAGACACTCAGCCCGATCTATGAAGGCATGTATTCGCGCAGCTGATCCGATTGCGCCGGTCTCAGGCGGGCCGATGGCCCGCCTTCACCCTTCCGGCTTCAGTTGACCAGACCGGCATGGCGCATCGCCGCGTCGATACGCGCCTTCGTGCTGTCCATAAGGCCGGTCAACGGCAGGCGCACCTCGTCCCGACACATGTCAAGGCATGACAGACCGTATTTTGCCCCGGCCAGCCCCGGCTCGATGAAGATCGCCTCGTGCAGCGGCATCAGCCGGTCCTGATACTCCAGCGCCGTCGCGTAATCGCCGGCCAGCGTTGCGGCCTGAAACTCGGCGCACAGTTTCGGCGCGACATTTGCCGTCACCGAAATGCACCCGACCCCGCCCTGCGCGTTAAAGCCAAGCGCGGTCGCATCCTCACCGGAAAGCTGGACGAAATCGCGCCCGCAGGACGCGCGCTGCTGGCTGACGCGCTCCAGCTTGCCGGTGGAATCCTTCACGCCGACGATCCGGGGCAGCTTCGCCAGCTCGCCCATCGTGTCGGGCATCATGTCGACGACCGAACGGGGCGGGATGTTGTAGATGATGATCGGGATATCGGTCGCCTCGTGCACGGCGGTGAAATGCGCGATCAGGCCGCGCTGTGTCGGCTTGTTGTAATAGGGTGTCACGACAAGGGCCGCGTCCGCACCGGCCGCCTGGGCATGCCGGGTCAGGTCTATCGCCTCTTGCGTGCTGTTGGACCCGGCGCCCGCAACCACGGAAATCCGCCCGGCGGCAGCCGCGACCACCGCCTCGACGACCTGCCCGTGCTCTTCATGGCTCAATGTCGGGCTTTCGCCGGTCGTGCCAACGGGAACAATGCCGTTGGTTCCCTCGGCCACATGCCAGTCGACCAGCTTTTTCAGCGTGTCAAAGTCCACTGCGCCGTTCCTGAACGGCGTGACGAGGGCAACGAAGGACCCTTTGAACATGACACGCTCCTGCTGTCTTGGGCGGGACTCGCCCGGTTGAAATCGCGCGGAACCTATAGCGATTGGCTTCCGTTGCCAAGTTTGTGTGTTGCGGGTGCGGATGGGGCCTGTATCCTGCGAAAAAAACGTCTCGAGGCAGCAAAACCATGATCCGTAAGATGATGCAGGCCGCGCCGGTCGCGCTGGCGCTTCTGTTGCCGGCCACGGCACCGCGCGCCGACGATGCGGCCGGCTTTCGCGCGGCCCTTGCCGCCGCCGACGGCCGCGACTGGCCGACGGCCGTTGCCATGGCGCGCAAGTCGGGCCCGCTTGCTGCCGCCGTGATCGATTGGGAACGCTTGCGCGACGGCAATGGCGGCTTTGACGAATACCGGGCCTTTCTGGCCAGCTATCCCGATTGGCCGGGCCTTCCCCTGTTGCGCCAGAAGGGCGAAGGGTCGATCACCGACGGCACTTCGCCCGAAGCGATCATTTCCTATTTCGCGCCGCTGAAACCCCAGACGGGCACCGGCAGCCTGGCCTATATCGGCGCATTGCGGTCGATGGGTCAGGACAAGGCCGCCGCCGACGAAGCCGTGCGCGCATGGCGCAGCCTGACGCTTACCGATGCCGAGCAGGCCGCCTTCATGGACCGCTATGGCGCCATTCTCGCGGGGCACCACGATGGCCGCACCGCGGCGATGCTGCGCGAGGGCAATATCGCCGATGCCCGCCGGATGTTGCCCCTTGCCAGCGCTTATACACGGGCCGTGGCCGAGGCGCGCATCGCCCTTCAGGCCGATGAGAAAGGCGTTGACACGCTGCTTGCCCAGCTTCCCGAAAAGGCGGAAAACTCGGGCGGCCTTGCCTATGACCGCTTTCGCTGGCGCATCCGCAAGGATCTTTACGACAGCGCCGATACCCTGATGCTCGAACGCTCGACCAGCGCCGATGCGCTGGGCGATCCCCAGCAATGGGCCGACTGGCGCCGCCGCCTTGCCCGCAAGGAAATGCGCGAAGGCGATCCGCATCGCGCCTATCTCATGGCGGCGCGGCATTTCCTGAAATCCGGCGACGACTATGCCGATCTGGAATGGCTGGCCGGCTATATCGCGCTGGTCAAGCTTGGCGATGCCAAGACGGCGCTTGCCCATTTCGACCGCTTCGCAAAGGCGGTCGGCGGACCGATCAGCCTCGCGCGGGCCGGGTATTGGCGGGGGCGCGCCTATGACGCGCTCGGGATGCCGGCCGAGGCACATGCCGCCTATGCCGAAGGCGCGCGCTATCCGACATCCTTCTACGGCTTGCTGTCCGTCGAGAAGGTCGGCCTTCCGCTTTCGCCCGCGATGGCCGGGGGCGAAAGCTATCCCGACTGGCAGGGCCAGCCCTTCAGCAATTCGACGGTCTTTCTTGCGGCGCGCGAACTTATGGCGGCGGGCGATGAAACCCTGGCCGCGCGTTTCCTGCTGCATCTGGGCGAAGGGCTTTCCGGCCATGATCTTGGCGCCCTTGCCGGAATGGCGATCGCGGCCAGGGAACCCTATGTCGCGCTGGTGCTTGCCAAGGCGGCGGCCGACAAGGGCGTGGTCTGGCCCACGGCCTATTTCCCTGTGCCCGCCCTGTCCGGGCTGAAGCTTCCCGTCCCGCCCGAACTGGCCCTTTCCATCGCGCGGCGCGAAAGCGAATTCAACGCCGCCGTCATCTCGCATGCCGGTGCGCGCGGCCTGATGCAGGTGATGCCGGGAACCGCCAAAATGATGGCCGCCAAGATCGGCGTGTCCTATGAACCGGGCAAGCTCACCTCCGACTGGCAGTACAATGCCCGCCTTGGGGCCGCCTATCTCGACGAGCTGGTGAAAGAGTTCGGCACCTCGCCCTTGCTGGTCGCCACCGGCTACAATGCCGGGCCGGGACGCTCGCGCCGCTGGATCGGCGAACTTGGCGACCCGCGCGCCAGCGGGGTCGATCCGGTGGACTGGATCGAGGCCATTCCCTTCCGCGAGACACAGACATATGTGATGAGGGTGGCCGAAAGCCTGCCGATCTACCGGGCACGGCTCTCTGGCCAGACCGGTCCCTTGCGGTTTACGGATGAGTTGAAGGGACGCTGACGGGAAAGGCCGCCACGATGATCAATGTGCAGGGTGTCGCCGACCACATTACCGGCTGGTTGCGCGATTATGCGGAAGGCGCGGGGGCGCAAGGATTTGTCATCGGTGTCTCCGGCGGCATCGATTCGGCGGTATCCTCGGCACTTGCGGCCCGGACCGGCCTGCCTTTGACGGTCGTCGAGATGCCGATCCACCAAAGCGCCGATCAGGTTGCCCGCGCACGTGACCACATCGCGTTTCTCAAGTCGGTCTATTCCGATGTGGACAGCCGCGAAGTGCAGCTCAGCGATGTCTATGACCGGTTGCTGTCCGCATTGCCCGCCGGCGACCATCCGGCGCGCGCGGAAATGGCCATGGTGAATACCCGCGCCCGCCTGCGCATGACGACGCTCTATCATGTCGCCGCCCTTTCCGGGCGGCTTGTCGTGGGCACCGGCAACAAGGTCGAAGATTTCGGCATCGGCTTTTTCACCAAATACGGCGATGGCGGCGTCGATCTCAGCCCGATCGCCGATCTGACCAAGACCGAGGTCTATGCGCTGGGGCGCGCGCTCGGCGTCAACGACGCGATCCTTGCCGCCCCGCCGACCGACGGGCTTTGGGGCGATGACCGCACCGATGAGGATCAGATCGGCGCAAGCTATCCGGAACTGGAATGGGCGATGACGTTTTCCGGCGACCGCGCCGGGCTCGGCGCGCGGCAGGCCGAGGTGCTGGCGATCTACGAACGTCTGAACGCCGCCAACCGCCACAAGATGGTGCCAATCCCGGTCTGCCTGATCCCCGACGGCCTGCGCGGCTAGCGCATGGGCCTACCGCGCCCCCGCGCTGCGCGCGCGCCAGAGCGTGAACAGCCCGGCCGCGACGACAACCAGCGCCCCAAGCGCGACATTGGGCTCCAGCACATCGCCGAAGACCGCCATTCCCAGCGCCGCCGCAAAGACCAGTTGCAGATAGGCGAAAGGCTGGACCGCGCTTGCCTCGGACACTTCCAGCGCGCGGATCAACAGCCAGTGGGACCCCGCCGCCGTACAGCACAGCAGCGCCATCCAGCCCCAATCTCTCGGCGCCATCGGCTGCCAGTGGAACAGCCCGATGGCCGTGGTCACCACCGCACCCATCACGCCAATCCAGAAGAAACTGACACTCGTGGGGTCCTTCCGGGAAACATAGCGGGTCAGAAGCCCGTAAAGGGCGAACATGAACGCGCCCAGAAGCGGGATAAGCGCCACAGGGGAAAAAACCCTCAGGCCGGGCTGCAGGATGATCAGCACGCCGACAAGGCCGATGCAAATCGCCGTCCAGCGCCGCCATCCCACGCGTTCACCCAGCACCGGCCCCGAAAGGGCGGCGACCAGAAGCGGATAGCACACAAGCACGGCATGGCTTTCGACAAGCCCAAGCAGGGTGAAGCTGGTGATGACCACGCAAACCTGAGCGGCAAGAAGCACGCCGCGGAACATCTGAAGCAGCGGGAAATGCGGCCGCAGCGCTGCCTTCAACCCGCCTTCCTTGCGTGAGGTCAGCGCCAGAACGAAGACCGCGAAGAACCAGTAGCGGATCATCACGACCATGAAGACGTTGTATTCGCCCGCCAGATGGCGCGAGATCCCGTCCTGCATGGCAAAGACGAAGCTGGCCCCGGTCATCAGGGTCGCGCCAAGGCGGAAATTCTGCTCGCTCATGCCGCTTCGCCCAGTTGCCCCCGGCTCATGTGCCTCTTGTGGCCATAGCCCTTGCACCGCTCTACCTGAAATCCGGCAGCCTGCAAGCCGCGCCGCACGAACCCCGCGGCGGTGTAGGTCGCGAAGGTTCCCCGGGGCGCCGTATGGCCGGCGACCCCGGCCATCATCTCTTCGGACCAAAGCTCGGGGTTCTTTGCCGGCGAGAAACCGTCAAGATACCAGGCATCGGCACGGCCATTCCATGCCGGCAGGGTTTGCCGCGCGTCACCTTCGATGACAGTGATATCGACCGTGCCGAGTGCAAAGCGCCGCTGGCCGCTCTGCCATTCGGCGATCAGGGCGGCGGCGAAGGGCTCCAGTTCCGAAAAAGCGGCAAGCGCGCGGGCGATGTCGCCGGCCGGCATCGGATAGGCTTCGAAACTGGTGTAGCGCAATCGCCCGGCCGCGCCCGAGGCCCGCCAGGCGATCACCGTCGCCAGAAGGTTCAGCCCGGTGCCAAAGCCAAGCTCGGCCACATGAAATCCGTCGCGGAAACGGTCCGGCAGGTGATTTCCTGCCAGAAAGACGTGACGGGTTTCGGACAGGCCGCCTTCAAGGGAAAAGTACGGGTCGTCAAAGCGCGATGAGACCGGCGTCACGCCATCGCGCCATTCTACCCGCTCGCTCTGGTCCTTTTTCTGCATCTGGCTTACCCCTTGGTCCGGCTGTTAGGCGAAGGGCGGGCCGATGACAATCGCGGATGTTACAGTGATGGGCGCCGGAATTTTCGGACTTGCGATCGGCTGGGAATGCGCCCGCCGTGGCGCGCGCGTCACGGTAATTGAACGCGACCGGATCGGGGCGGGCGCGTCGGGTGGTATCGTCGGCGCGCTTGCGCCGCATGTGCCGGAACAGTGGAACCCGAAAAAGGCGTTTCAGCTGGACAGCCTGACGATGGCCGGGCGGTTCTGGGCCACGGTCGCCGAGGCGTCGGGACGCGATCCGGGCTATGCGCGTCTTGGCCGGGTGCAACCCCTTGCCAATGAAGCCGCGGTCGAACTGGCGCGGGCGCGGGCGGAGGGTGCGCGCGGGCTTTGGCGCGGGTCGGCCGAATGGCGCGTGGTTCCGGCGTCGAACGATGGCTGGCAACCGCCAAGCGCCTCGGGCTGGATTGTCGAGGATACGCTGTCGGCCCGGCTTCACCCCCGGCAGGCCGTGACGGCGCTGGCCGGGGCGATCCGCGCCAAGGAGGGGATGGTGCATGAGGCCGCGTCGGAACCTCGGGCGGGGGTATGCGAGCCCGGGGGAAATGCGGTTGTGATCTGGGCGACCGGCGTGCAGGGGCTTGCCGATCTTTCGGCGGCGTTCGCGCGGCCGGTCGGCGGCGGCGTGAAGGGGCAGGCCGCGCTTTTCGCCTGCGACGCGGCGGGGCGGCCGCAGATCTTCGCCGACGCCCTTCATGTCGTGCCGCATGGCGACGGGACGGTGGCGGTGGGTTCGACGTCCGAACGCGATTATACCAGCGCCGGGGATACGGATGCGCGGCTGGAAGCCTTGATCGAAAAGGCGCGTGCGCTTTGCCCGGCGCTGCGCGGCGCGCCGGTGATCGAGCGTTGGGCCGGCCTCAGGCCGCGCGCGAAAAGCCGGGCGCCGGTGCTTGGCGCATGGCCGGGCCGGCCGGGCCATTTCGTCGCCAACGGCGGCTTCAAGATCGGCTTTGGCATGGCGCCGAAAGTGGCCGCGGCCATGGCCGATCTGGCGCTTGACGGGCATGACACCATTCCCGCCGGCTTTCGGGTAGAGGACAGTCTTTAGCCCGCCGGGGCAGGGCGCGGTGCCGCCGCCCGGCGCAGCCGGTCATTGATCGCCCGCCCGATACCCGTCTCGGGGATGGGCGAAACCGCGATCGGCCCGGTGGCGCGGGCATCGGCCTCGCGCAGCAGGTGAAAAAGATTGGCGGCCGCCTCGACCAGATCGCCACCGGGCGAAAGGTTCAGCCCGGCCGCCGCCGCCTCTGGCCCGAAGCCAAGCCAGAAGTCGCCGGGCTCGGGCGTGCGGATATTCAGCCTGACGGCCGCCTCCGGTGCGTAATGCGACAAAAGCTGGCCCGGCGCGCTGGGCTGGGCGGCATCGCCCCCGGCGGCAAGCGGCTGCCCAAGGCAGGCTTCGAGCGTTTCGGCGGGAATGCCGCCGGGGCGCAGCAGGGCGGCGGCGCCGGCAAGCCCGACAATCGTCGATTCCACCCCGACCGCCGATGCGCCCCCATCGATGACCGCCGCGATCTGGCCGGACAGCCCGGACAGGACATGGTCCGCGCGGGTCGGGCTGATCTTTCCGGACGGATTGGCCGAGGGCGCTGCAACCGGCCGCCCGACCTGCCGCAGAAGCGCCTGCGCGACCGGATGGGCCGGAAGCCTGATCGCCACCGTCGGCAGATCGGCCGTGACAAGCGGCGAGAGCCCGGCATCGGCGCGAAGCGGCAGGACAAGGGTCAGCGGACCGGGCCAGAAGGCCGCGGCCAGCCGTTCGGCCCGCGCATCGAAAACCGCGATCCGGCGGGCCGCGCCGACATCGGGAAGGTGAACGATCAGCGGGTTGAAGCGCGGCCGGCCCTTGGCCGCGAATATCCGCGCGACCGCGATGTCGGAACCCGCATCTCCGGCCAGCCCGTAAACCGTTTCCGTCGGCAGGGCGACAAGCTGGCCTTCGGCCAGAAACGCCGCCGCGCGCGCAAGCCCTTCGGGGTCGGGTTTCAGGATTTCGGTTTTCATTCGATCGGTGTTTCGTGACGCTGCGTTGCGGGTTGCCGCGGGGGCAGTCTGGCGCAATCATGCGGCCAGACAGGAACGGACATACGTTCTGGCAATTGCCTTGCCAAGACAGCGAGATGAAAACCGACCATGGGCTACCGCGCACCTCTGACCGATATCCGGTTCATTTTCGACCATGTTATCCCCTTGGCAACGGTGTCGGGCACCGAACGCTTCGCCGAAGCGACACCCGATCTGGCCGAAGCGATCCTGACCGAGGCGGCGAAACTCTGCGACGAGGTGCTCGCCCCGGTCCAGCGTTCGGGCGACCTTTCCCCCGCGCGGCTGGAAAACGGGGTGGTGCGCACCTCGCCGGGTTTTGCCGAAGCCTATGGGGCCATCCGGGACGGCGGCTGGGTCTCCGTCGGCGGGCCGGTCGAATACGGCGGCATGGGCCTGCCGCAATCGCTGAACATGGCCATTCAGGACATGATGGCCGGCGCCTGCCTTTCGCTGCAGCTCGCCCCGCTCATGTCCATCGGTCAGGCCGAGGCGCTCGACCATCATGCCAGCGATGCGTTGAAGGCGCTCTACCTGCCAAAGCTCATGTCCGGCGAATGGGTCGGCACCATGAACCTGACCGAGCCGCAGGCCGGCAGCGATGTCGGGGCGCTCCGCACAAGGGCCGAACCGAACGGCGACGGCACCTACGCGATTACCGGCCAGAAGATCTTCATCAGCTGGGGCGACAACGACTTTACCGAAAATGTCAGCCACCTCGTGCTCGCGCGGTTGCCGGGGGGCAGGGACGGGGTGAAGGGTATCTCGCTCTTTCTCGTGCCCCGGAACATTCCGGATGCGGATGGCAAACCCGGAAAGGCCAACAATCTGAAGGTTGTCAGCCTTGAACACAAGATGGGCCTGCACGGATCGCCGACCTGCGTGATGTCCTATGACGGGGCGACGGGCTGGCTGGTCGGGCAGGAACATAACGGAATGGCCGCGATGTTCACCATGATGAACAACGCCCGGCTGGGGGTCGGGATGCAGGGCATCGGCGTGGCCGAGGCGGCCTGTCAGGCGGCCGTCGCCTATGCCGCCGAACGCCAGCAGTTCGGCCCGATCCTCGATCACGCCGATGTGCGCCGGATGCTGGCCGAGATGCGGGCCGACGTCTTCGCGGCGCGGGCGATCGGCATGGCCTGTGCGCAGGCCATCGACATGGCGACCGCGACGGGCGATGGCGACTGGTCCGCGCGCGCGGCCTTCCTGACACCCATTGCCAAGGCTTTCGGAACCGAAACCGGCATCCGCGTGTCAGAGACCGCCGTACAGGTTCACGGCGGCATGGGGTTCATCGAGGAAACCGGCGTGGCGCAATTCAGCCGCGATGTCCGCGTGACCGCGATCTATGAGGGCACCAACGGCATTCAGGCGATGGACATGGTCGGGCGCAAGCTGGCCGATGGCGGCGATGCGGCGGGCCGTATCCTTGACGAGATCGAGGAAGGGGCCGAAGCGGCAAGGTCCGAATTCCCGGCGCTGGCCGAAGCGCTGTGGTCCGCAACGGAATCGCTTCGCGAGGCAACGGAATGGATGGTTGCGCAGAAACCGGTTGACCGGCAGGCCGGCGCACTTGCCTATCTGCGCGCCTTCGCCCGGGTTCTTGGCGGCCATTTCCACCTGCGCGCCGCGCTCGCAGAAGGGGCCGGGGGGCATCGGGCGGCCCTTGCGTCCTTCTACATCAACCGGCTTCTTCCCCAGCACGTCGCCCTGCTGGCCGAGGCGCAATGCGGTGCCGAGGGTGTCTTTGCCGTCGGTGCGAAGGCATTGGAAAGCTGATGGATCACCCGGCGATCCCCGCGGCCATCCGTTACCCCTTTGCCGACCCTCCGGCACCGGGCAAGGCGATCGAGATCGCCGAAGGCATCCTCTGGCTGCGCCTGCCGCTGCCGATGGCGTTGGATCACGTGAACATCTTCGCGCTGGATGACGGCGATGGCTGGACGCTGGTCGATACCGGGCTGATGACCGCCCGCACCCGCGCGATCATGGAAGACGCGCTGGCGGGCCCCCTGGCCGGCAAGCCCGTGCGCCGCGTCGTCGTCACCCATTACCACCCCGATCATATCGGACTTGCCGGGTGGTTCCAGTCGCGCGGGGCCGAGCTTCTGACCACCCGTACCACATGGCTCTTTGCCCGGATGCTGACATTGGACATACAGGCCCGTCCGGTGGCCGAAGTGCTGAATTTCTGGCGCGAGGCGGGCATGGACCCCGCCCTTCTTGACAGGCGGGCAAGCGAACGCCCGTTCAACTTCGCGGATGCGGTGGCGCCTCTGCCGCTCGGGTATACCCGGCTGCGCGAAGGGCAGACGCTGCGGATGGGCGGGCGCGACTGGCTGATACGAACCGGAAATGGCCATGCGCCCGAACACGCGACCTTCTGGCAGATCGACGGCGATCTGGTGATCGGCGGCGATCAGCTTTTGCCCTCGATCTCGGCCAATCTCGGCGTCTATGCGACCGAGCCGATGGCCGACCCGGTGCGCGAATGGATCGAAAGCTGCAAGGCGTTCCAGCCCCACGCACGCGACGGACACCTTGTCTTGCCCGGCCACAAGCTGCCCTTCAGCGGCCTGCCGCTGCGGCTTGCGCAGATGATCGACAACCATAAAGGCGCGCTGGCGCGGCTTTGCGACCATCTTCAAACACCGCGCACGGCGGCCGATTGCTTTGCTCCTCTCTTCAAGCGCCCCATCGGCGAGGGCGAATACGGGCTTGCGCTGGTTGAAGCCGTCGCGCATTTGAACCATCTTCTGTTGGCGGGCCTTGTGCTGCGCGAAATGCGGGAAGATGGAGCCTGGTTGTGGCGGATGAAGACCTGACGGACATGATTCAGACCTCGGCCGAGGTGCAGGAAGCCAGTGCGCTGCCCTGCGCGAGGGTGGCGCATACCGATCCGAAACGGCCCCGGACGGCCGAACAGGAACCCTTGCCCGATGCCGTCGCCGCCCAGCCGTTCGAGGCGAAAAGCCCCGCGCAATGGGCCTATGAGCGGCTGATCCTCTACATCAAGAACTTCGAGACCCAGCTCGACAACGATCACGAGGTGGCGATGGGCTTTGCCGGCGGTGATGCCGGCGTCCTGCGGATCGAGGGGATCGGCTATTTCGATCCCGATATCGTCACCTTCTATGGGCGGGATGAGGATGACGCCCGCACCCAGTTGATCCAGCATGTCAGCCAGTTGTCGGTGATGCTGCGCGCCCTGCCGAAATCGCCCGAAGTGGAAGAACCCCGCCGCATCGGTTTCCAGCTCGCCGCCGAACTCGAAAAGTAACGCCCCCCCGCGCGCCGGCGGCGGCGCGCCCGGGCGGACTTGATTTCAACCGGCGCTGCGCGTATCTCGGCGCAGCTATCTATGATCGGGAAAGACGAACGCATGGCCACCAACCCTTTGCAATTTCTTCAGCAGGTCCGCGCCGAGACCGCGAAGGTCCATTGGCCGAACCGCAAGGAAGTGGTCACGACGACGATCATGGTCTTCGTCATGGCGGCCCTGACATCGGTCTTCTTCTTTCTGGTCGACATGATCATCCGCTTTGGTCTGACCTCGGTCCTGAACCTGGCCGGATAGGCATCCGAAACCGGCCCTTCGGCCTTGAAATTCGGGGCGAAGGGGGGTAGGTGAGGCGCACTTTCCGGCACCGGCGCGCAACGATTCGCTCTCGCGCGCTGTTTTGTGTTCGGGAAAATCCGGGGAAACCCATTGAAATTCTGGAATAATCCGGCGCTGTGCCGCTGGTTGAGCGAGGTTTGAGGCAGATGGCAAAGCGGTGGTATTCGGTGAGCGTTCTCTCGAACTTCGAGAAGAAGATCGCCGAACAGATCAAGCATGCCGTGGCCGAAAAGGGCCTTCAGGACGAGATCGACGAGGTTCTGGTTCCGACCGAGGAAGTGCTGGAAATCCGCCGCGGCAAGAAGGTGACATCCGAGCGCCGCTTCATGCCGGGCTATGTGCTCGTTCACATGGACATGACCGATCGCGGCTATCACCTGATCACCTCGATCAACCGGGTGACCGGTTTCCTCGGCCCGCAGGGCAAGCCGATGCCGATGCGCGACGATGAGGTGAACGGTATCCTCAAGCGCGCCGAGGAAGGTCAGGAAGCCCCGCGCAACCTGATCCATTTCGAGATCGGCGAACAGGTCAAGGTCACCGATGGCCCGTTCGACGGTTTTGCCGGCATGGTCGAGGAAGTCGACGAACACACGAACCGCCTGAAAGTGACGGTTTCGATCTTTGGCCGGCCGACGCCGGGGTCGAACTGGAATTCACGCAGGTGCAGAAAGTCGCCTGACGTGGTGAGCCGTGGGAGGCGAGCGCTGCGGCGTGACCCGAACCACTAAACTTCGCCCCGCGCGGGCGACAGTGACAAAGGAGAGGCCAGATGGCCAAGAAAGTAGTCGGCAGCCTCAAGCTGCAAATCAAGGCGGGGCAGGCCAACCCTTCCCCCCCCGTCGGTCCCGCACTCGGCCAGCGCGGCATCAACATCATGGAATTCGTCAAGGCCTTCAACGCGAAGACGCAAGAGATGGAGCCCGGCTCGCCGGTTCCGACCGTCATCACCTATTATGCTGACAAGTCCTTCAGCTTTGAAACCAAGACGCCCCCGGCCTCATACTACCTCAAGAAGGCCGCCGGTCTGAAGCCGCAAGGCAAGCGCAACCGCCCGCGCGGTTCCGAAAAGCCGGGTCGCGAGACCGCGGGCTATGTAACCGTGGCGCAGGTGCGTGAGATCGCCGAAGCCAAGATGAAAGACCTTTCCGCCACCGACGTGGAAGCCGCGATGCAGATCATCCTCGGCTCGGCCCGTTCCTGCGGTATCGAGGTGAAGGGGTAAGCCATGGCCAAGATGGGAAAACGCACCACCGCGGCCCGTGCCGCATTCGAAGGCAAGTCGAACCTTTCGGTCGAGGACGCCGTCAAGCTGATCAAGGGCAGCGCGTCGGCGAAATTCGACGAAACGCTTGAAATCGCGATGAACCTCGGCGTCGATCCGCGCCATGCCGACCAGATGGTCCGTGGCGTCGTGACGCTGCCGAACGGCACCGGCAAGTCGGTGCGCGTGGCGGTCTTCGCCCGTGGCGCCAAAGCCGATGAGGCCACCGCGGCCGGGGCCGACATCGTCGGCGCCGAAGACCTGATGGAAACCATCCAGTCCGGCAAGATCGACTTTGACCGCGCCATCGCCACGCCCGACATGATGCCGATCGTCGGCCGTCTGGGCAAGATCCTCGGCCCCCGCAACCTGATGCCGAACCCCAAGGTCGGCACCGTGACGATGGACGTGAAAGCGGCTGTCGAGGCGGCGAAGGGCGGCGAGGTTCAGTTCAAGGTCGAAAAGGCCGGTGTGGTCCATGCCGGCATCGGCAAGGTTTCCTTCGATGAGGGCAAGCTGGCCGAAAACGTCCGTGCCTTTGTCGATGCGGTGTCCAAGGCCAAACCGGCGGGCGCCAAGGGGGCCTACCTCAAGAAGGTCTCGCTTTCCTCGACGATGGGGCCGGGCGTGTCGCTCGACCTGACCAGCGCTTCCGGCAACGCCTGATCGCCGCATATTCGGCAGGAACGAAATGAAAGGCGGGTCCGAAAGGGCCCGCCTTTGACTATTGCCCCCCAGACACAGTAGACTGCAATCAAAGCGTGCCCGCCATTCAGGGCTGGATTTCGCGAAGAAGCTGTCCCAGAGATACGTCAAATCATTCAAGAGCAGGCAGAGACGAGATGAAACGGACCAACAGCATCATCCTCGCTGGCTTCCTGGCTGGGTCAGTTCCGTTGGCGGCATCTGCGGGCGGCATGACCGAAGTGGCCCCGGCGGTCACGGTCGCGGCCGCGACCACTGCCGCACCGGCGACAACCAAGGCATTCCCGGCGATCTTCGGCGCAAACTCGGCCATTCCCGCGCCCGGCGGAACCGGCTATGCCGCGCTGACCTTTGCCACCCCGCGCCGCGGGATTGCGGGCTCGGGCGCGGATGGCGACCTCGCGCTTGGCTATGTCCTTGGCAGCCCCGTGACCGGCCTCAGCGTCACCGGCGGGTTGAACATCACCTCGCTCAAGGATTTCGGCGAAGATGGTTCGGTCGATATCAGCGTCGCGCGGATGCTGCGCGCCGGCGGCAACTCGGCCACCTTCGTGGGCGCCTCGGCGGGCAACCTTCTGGCCTGGGGCAGCGCCAAGAGCGACGATGAAAGCGTGTCGGCCTATGTGTCGCACCTGATGACGGTGAACGCCACATCGGGCGAAATCCCCATGCAGTTCACGCTCGGCTATGGCAACAACACGACCCGCGCCGATGACGGCACCGGCACGATGGGCGAAGGCTTCTTCGCCGGTTTCGGCCTTGGCCTGACCGATGTTCTGTCCGCCTCGGTGTCGGCGACGGAAACCCAGGCCAATATCGGGGTTGCGCTGGCCGTACCGCAGGTTCCGGGGCTTGGCATCTCGCTCGGCGTCTATGACGTGACCGACAATACCGACCGCCAGCAAACCGCGCTGACCGTCGGCTTCAGTTTCTGATCCGGGGGCGGAAAAGGAAAACATGATGAAAAAGTTTGCTGTTCTGCTCTGCGGTGCGCTGGTCGCCGCTTCGCTCTCGTCCCCCGCTCTGGCCGGCGGCAAGACCGTGACCGGAGCATCCACGACCGTGCCTGCGAGCGTCTTGGTCGCCCTGAACAAAAGGTTTCGTGGCCAGGTTACCAACGCCGTAATCAATTCGGACGGCAGCTATGAAGTGACAATCGGTAACGCAAAGACGTTCAAACTGTCATCTTCCTTTGTCGCGCGTGTGATCGAGGTCTACGGCGGCTGATCGCCACACCGATAGAGGCGGAACAAAACCGGCCCGATGGGGCTTGGCATTTCCGCCGACACAGTCTAACTAACACCGGCGCAGAAGCGTGCGATTCGTCGCACGCTTTTGCGTTTTCGTCCGAGACGGCGGGTTGGGGCCAAAACCCCGGTAATTCCTGCCCGAGGCGGGATCAGACATTTTTCCGAACGCTCGCTGCTGTCGAGCGCCCGGGCGGTGCTGGTTCCGTGCAGAGCGGACCACTAACCGCCGGAGCGATCCGGTAGACTGAGCCGGGGGGAAACCCCCATACTTGGAGTAAAACTGTGGATAGAGCCCAGAAAGAGAAAGTGGTCGAGGAACTCGGCCAGATCTTCGAAAGCTCTGGCGTCGTGGTGGTTGCCCATTACGAAGGCATGACAGTTGCTCAGATGCAGGACCTGCGCGCGGACATGCGTGCCGCAGGCGGGTCCGTCCGCGTCGCCAAGAACAAGCTNNTCGCCAAGATCGCCCTTGAGGGCAAGCCGGGCGAAAGCCTCGGCGCGCTTCTCACGGGCATGACCGTGCTGGCCTATTCCGAAGATCCTGTCGCAGCTGCGAAGGTCGCGGACGCCTATGCCAAGAAGAACGAGAAATTCGTGATCCTTGGTGGCGCCATGGGCAGCACGGCTCTGGATCAGGCTGGTGTGAAAGCCGTTGCCTCGTTGCCGTCGCGTGAAGAGCTTATCGCTTCGATCGTGGCCAGCATCGGTGCACCTGCTTCGAACATCGCCGGGGCCATTGGCGCGCCTGCTTCGAACATCGCGGGCATCCTCTCCACCTTGGAAGAGCGGCAAGCCGCGTGAGCAACTTCGTGTCGTCGGGGGGGTTTAACCCGACGTTGGAACACATATATAGGAACGGAACACAGAAATGGCTGATCTGAAAAAACTCGCCGAAGATATCGTGAACCTCACGCTTCTGCAGGCACAGGAACTGAAAACCATCCTCAAGGACGAATATGGCATCGAGCCGGCCGCCGGTGGCGCCGTCATGATGGCTGGTCCGGCCGCCGGCGGCGCTGCTGCCGAAGCCGCTGAGGAAAAGACCGAATTCGACGTCGTCCTGACGGATGCCGGCGCGCAGAAGATCAACGTGATCAAGGAAGTGCGCACGATCACCGGTCTTGGTCTGAAAGAAGCCAAGGACCTCGTCGAGGCCGGTGGCAAGGTCAAGGAAGGCGCGGCCAAGGCCGAAGCCGAAGAGATCAAAGCAAAGCTCGAAGCGGCTGGCGCCAAGGTCGAGCTCAAGTAATCGTCCGGGTCTTCGGACCCGACATGAAGATCTGGCTGGGTCCGGGCGCATCCCGGGCCCGGCCAAACCTGTCTTGGAAGCGGCATCTTCGGCCACCGGGCCCGGGGGTGCCGCTTCCAAGGTGAGGTTTCCGGTTCGGGAGCTTTCCGGTGGGACGGAAAGCATGAATTGAACCGGCCCCCTTCATTCGCAAGCGGCGCGGCTCCGTGACCCCGACGGTTCCGCCCCCGCGAAGAGACGAAAGGTGACGACGAGCATGTCGCAAGCGACCGTTGGCCAGAAGCGTATCCGCAGATACTTCGGCAAAATCCGCGAAGTCCTGGAGATGCCGAACCTCATCGAGGTTCAGAAATCCTCCTATGATCTGTTCCTGAAATCCGGCGACGGCCCGTCTGCGGCCGATGGCGAAGGCATTCAGGGTGTGTTCCAGTCGGTATTCCCGATCAAGGATTTCAACGAGAATGCAATTCTCGAATTCGTGAAATACGAACTTGAGAAGCCGAAATACGATGTCGAGGAATGCCAGGCCCGCGACATGACCTATGCCGCGCCGCTGAAGGTGACGCTGCGCCTGATCGTGTT
>JAGRDO010000036.1 GCA_020447005.1 Paracoccaceae bacterium | reverse complement strand
AAGTGCTCTCGGGCATGGGCCTGCACCTTGGCATGGATGTCGAGGACTGGCCGCCAGAGAACATCGAAGACCTCGCCAAGCGCTTCGAAGATCAGTTCTGAGGCGTCCGGCGCGTGTAGCTACAAAAGTACTACGGAAAAACCACGCGCAAACGACGATTGACATACAGGAGGGCCGGGCATAAACGGCCCTCCGGAAATGCCCGCGATGGCGGGGAACGACCGGGCACAAAGCCCCAAGGTGAGCGCGCCGAGGACCACGGCCGCCGGACAAAGCAAAACGCGAATAGGAGAATGAAATGCGTCACGCTCGCGGCTATCGCCGTCTGAACCGTACCCATGAACACCGCAAGGCGCTGTTCGCCAACATGGCCGGTTCGCTTATCGAACACGAACAGATCAAGACGACCCTTCCCAAGGCGAAGGAACTGCGTCCGATCGTTGAAAAGCTGATCACGCTTGCCAAGCGCGGCGACCTGCACGCCCGCCGTCAGGCCGATGCCCAGCTCAAGCAGGACAAGCATGTCGCGCGCCTTTTTGAAATCCTCGGCCCGCGCTACAAGGATCGTCAGGGCGGCTATGTCCGCATCATGAAGGCGGGTTTCCGCTATGGCGACATGGCGCCGATGGCAATCATCGAATTCGTTGACCGTGACACCTCGGCCAAGGGTGCCGCCGACAAGGCGCGGCTCGAAGCGGAAGAAGCCGCCGAAAGCTGATCCCCGCGACCCAGATACCAAAAGGCCCCGGATTTTCCGGGGCCTTTTGCATGTTGACCATCCGCATAGGGCCGCTATTACCGTAAGGTTGCGGCCGTTTATCTGGTTTCCAGCGTGAATTGCCGCCGTTCGCTGAGGGTCCTGACCGCCATGGAATCGAGCATCGACGCAAGCTGGGCGTCTGCAACAGGGGTTTCCCCAAGAAACTCAAGCAGATCCGCCCGTGTCGAGTCGGGCAGTTTCATCAGGCGGGCAAACAGGCCAGGGCTAATCGATCGCACGGAATTACCTCTAAATTCAACTATCCCTTACAATTTATAGTTGACCATCCTGAAAGCAACTTGTCTAAAAGGACATGTCCGGAATGGCTTCTCTCGATCCGATACTACACTCACTCTCGCTACTGGCGCCGGGCGGCTACTTCATCGGTTTGCACATTCGGTATGCGTCTCCGCTCATGCAGTTTTCGAACTACAATCAGGATTGGCTCGATCACTACACCGAAAAGGCCTATGCCTTGCGGGACCCGACCATTGCCTGGGGTTTCAGCACCGAAGGAGCAAGCCGCTGGGCGGATATCCAGATTCCCGATCCGTTCGGTCTCTTTGACGAGGCCAAGAGCTTCGGCCTGGTTTACGGGATGACTGTCTCCTGCGGCCCCGTCAAATCACGGACAATTTCGAGTTTCGCCCGTTCCGACCGCGATTTCCACGATGAAGAAATCGACAAGATTGCCTACCTGGTGCGGCGGTTGCATGAATTGACCGAGCCGCCCGAAAGTTTGACATCGGCTCAGATCGACGCCCTGCGCCTGATTGCGGCCGGGGATCGGCACGCGGCGGCAGCAGCCAAGCTGAACATATCCGAAAGCGCGCTTAAGGCTCGGCTCATATCGGCGCGGCAGAAACTGCTGGCGCGCACGACGGCCGAGGCTATTCAACGCGCCAAGGATTATAGGCTGATGTAAACCAATGTTGGTCTTTCATCTGCATGCAGGGCTTGAACGTTCCATCAAGCGGGAGACTATGCATGCACACCACCGTACTTTCTTTCGAAAACCTACATAACCACGGGGAGTTGTTCGCGAACCTGTTCAGGGCGCGCAAACAATCCTTCATCGTCGAGAAGCGCTGGAATTTGCCCGAGGCGCTCGACATGGAATATGACCAGTACGATACGCCGGCCAGCCGCTGGATCGCGATCCATGACGATGTCGGACAGGTTTATGCGGGCATCCGCCTTACCCCGACGACCGCACGTTGCGGCATCTACAGCTACATGATCCGCGATGCACAGCGCGGCCTTCTGGCCAGCCTGCCCACCGATCTTCTCTATGGCGAGGCGCCGGTTGATGCCAATATCTGGGAATGCACACGGGTCTTTGTCCTGCATTCGACCCCGCAGCTTATCCGCCGCCGTGTGCACGGTTACATGGTCGGTGCGATGGTGAAATCCGCGCGGGAACTCGGCGCGACCCAGCTAATCGCCATCACGCCGGGCAACTGGCCCCGCTGGTACGGGCGTTGCGGATTGACGGCCGTGGCGCTTGGACCGTCGAAATTCATCGATGACGGCGATTATCAATGCGTGCAGATTGATCTTTCCGGCAAAATGCACTGACACTTGCGGGCGCACCGTCACTTTTGGGGCGATGAACAATTCAGCGTTGCGACCTTTCTCCTTTCTTCCGCCGAAGGTAGGATTGCCGCATGGCAGACCTTTTCGATCAACCTGTGGAAGAATCCTCGCCGTCGCCGGGAAATCGGCCGCTGGCCGATCGTCTGCGGCCGACAAGCCTTGGGCAAGTGATCGGGCAGGAAAAGGTCCTGAGCCCCGATGGTCCGCTTGGCGCCATGCTCGGCTCGGGCCAGCTATCATCCCTGATCCTCTGGGGGCCGCCGGGCGTCGGCAAGACAACAATCGGCCGGCTTCTCGCCGATGCCACGGGGCTTGCCTTCGTTCAGATCAGCGCGATCTTCTCCGGCGTGCCGGAATTGCGCAAGGTTTTCGACGCGGCGAAGCTCCGCCGCAGCCAGGGTCGGGCGACATTGCTGTTCGTGGATGAGATCCACCGCTTCAACAAGGCCCAGCAGGACGGTTTTCTGCCGCATATGGAGGACGGAACCATCATTCTCGTCGGCGCGACGACGGAAAATCCTTCATTCGAACTCAACGCCGCAGTTCTCAGCCGCGCGCAGGTGATCGTGCTTGAGCGGCTTGGGCCTGCGGAGCTTGACCGGCTCTTGCGGCGCGCCGAAAGCGAAATTGGCAGCTCTCTGCCGCTGACCGCCGAAGCGCGCGAAGCGCTGATCGGCATGGCGGACGGCGATGGCCGCGCATTACTTAACCTTGTCGAGCAGGTTGCCGGCTGGAAGGTTGCCGAAACGCTTGACCCAAAGGCACTTGGCGCGCGTCTCATGCGCCGTGCGGCCAAATACGACAAATCCGGCGATGAGCATTACAATCTGATCTCGGCCCTGCACAAATCGGTGCGCGGCTCCGACCCCGACGCGGCGCTTTACTGGTTCGCGCGCATGCTGGAAGGCGGCGAGGATCCGCGGTTTCTGGCCCGCCGGATTACAAGGATGGCGGTCGAGGATATTGGCCTTGCCGACCCGCAGGCCCAGTCCATCTGCCTGCATGCATGGGAAGTCTACGAACGCCTTGGCAGCCCGGAAGGAGAGCTGGCGCTGGCCGGGGCGGTCACCTACCTGGCGCTGGCGCCGAAATCCAACGCGGTCTACGTGGCCTACAAGGCCGCCCGTGCCGAAGCGCGCAAGACCGGATCGGAACCGCCGCCAAAGCACATCCTGAACGCGCCGACCCGGATGATGAAGGATCAGGGTTATGGCGCGGGCTATGCCTATGATCATGATGCCGAGGATGGGTTTTCGGGGCAGAACTACTTTCCCGAAACCATCAAACGTCCGATCCTGTACCAGCCGGTGGATCGCGGGTTTGAACGAGAGCTGAGGAAACGTCTGGACTGGTTTGCCAAGCTGCGGGCCAAACGCTGACCCTGATGATGTTCCTTGCCCAAATCCGCATTTGACACCAGCGACGGGGATCGGGCGATGAAGGGGGCGTCGTCCATCCGCAGGGCGATATTGACAATGCGCGGCCATCGGACGAGGAAGGCGCCATGATCCAGACCCTTCTTCAGGTGGCGCTTGGCGGCGCCATTGGCGCGTCAGGCCGCTACCTGACCAATGTCGCGGCAATGCGGCTGATCGGACCCGGCTTTCCTTGGGGGACCGTCGCCGTCAACATTCTCGGCTCGTTCCTCATGGGGGTCGTGGTTGTTGCGCTGGCGCACAGGGATGCGACGCGGCTTGCCCCCTTTCTCATGACCGGAATTCTGGGCGGCTTCACGACTTTTTCGGCCTTTTCCCTCGATGCGCTGACACTCTGGGAACGTGGGCAGACCACATTGGGCGCTGCCTATGTCCTGGGGTCGGTTGTCCTTTCGCTTGGGGCGATTGTCGCCGGGATGGCGGTTGCGCGCGCGGTGTTGACGTGACCGGTGTTCAGTTCGTGACCGTGCAGGATGGCGACGGCGAGGGCCGCCTTGACCGCTGGCTGAAGCGGCAGATCGCCGGCATTACCCAGGGCCAGATTGAAAAGCTTTGCCGGACCGGCCAGATCCGTGTGGATGGCGGGCGGGTCAAGGCATCTTCGCGCGTGACCCCGGGCCAGAAGGTCCGCGTGCCGCCGCTGCCCAAGTCTGAACCTGCAGCGCCGAAACCCGACGCCGGAATCAGCGCTGCGGATGCGGCGATGATTCAAGGCGCGGTCCTGTGGAAGGACGAACATATCATCGCCCTGAACAAGCCCGCCGGATTGCCCAGCCAGGGCGGGTCGGGGCAAGGCAAGCGGCATGTCGATGGCCTCTCTGCCGCCTTGACCTTCGGTTACAAGGATGTGCCGAAACTCGTCCACCGGCTGGACAAGGACACCTCCGGTGTGCTGCTTCTTGCGCGCACCTCGCGTATCGCCCGCGCATTGTCGGAAGCCTTCCGCGCCCGGACGACACGCAAGATATACTGGGCCGCCGTGGCCGGCCTGCCGAATCCGAAGATGGGCACGATCCGGTTCGGGCTGGTCAAGGCAGCCGGTCACGGGCGTGGCGGCGAGGGCGAAAAGATGATCGCTGTCCATCCGTCAAAAGTGACCGAAACCGAAGGCGCCAAGCGTGCGACCACGGATTTCGCGGTGCTGGAAGCCTTGGGCACGCGCACGGCCTGGGTGGCGCTGGTCCCCATTACCGGGCGCACGCATCAATTGCGCGCCCATATGGCTGAAATCGGGCACCCGATCATCGGCGACGGGAAATATGGTGGATCGGGTCAGGAAAATCTGGGCGACGGATGGGGGGCGCAGCTTGGCGGCGAAATCAGCCGCAAGCTTCACCTGCATGCCCGTTCGATCAGCTTCGATCATCCGATCACCGGCAAGCGCATTACCCTTACCGCCCCATTGCCGGACCACATGAAACGAACGTGGAAGACCGTCGGCTGGAGCGAGGCCGACGTTCCCGCAGACCCCTTCGAGGATGAGACGTGACAGGGGGGATCGCGCGGCGCCTTGCCGTCTTCGATATCGATGGGACGCTTGTCGACAGTCAGGACCAGATCGTCGCGGCAATGACCCATGCATTTGACGTGACCGGGCATGTGCTGCCCGAACGCACCCAGATCCTTTCAATCGTGGGGTTGTCGCTGCCCGAAGCCATTGCGCGGCTTGTCCCCGCATTTCCGGCGGATGAACAGGACGCGATCGTCACGGCCTACAAACATGGTTTCGGGCAGTCCCGCGCGCGGCTCGCCTCGCCGATGTTTCCCGGGATGCGTGATCTTATCGACGATCTAGCCCGTGTGCCTGGCATGATCCTGGGGGTCGCGACTGGAAAATCCCGTCGCGGGCTGGACCACATCATCGATGCGCACGGGCTGGCCGCGCGGTTCGAGACGCAGCAGGTTGCGGATGACCATCCGTCGAAGCCTCACCCCTCGATGTTGCTACGTGCCCTCGCGGAAACCGCGGTTCCCCCTGAAAATGCGGTAATGATCGGCGATACGACCTTTGATATCGAAATGGGCAGGGCCGCGGGGATGCATACGATCGGAGTCGGCTGGGGCTATCACGATGCGGGAATGTTGCGCGATGCGGGTGCCGGACAGATCGTGATGACGGCCGAGGCACTTTTTCAGGCCCTGACGGGAAAATGGGAAAAGGCATGAGCGGCTGGAAAGCCAAACGGTTCTGGTCCGAAGCGACCGTCGCGGAACATGCCGGGGGGTACACGGTCCAACTCGATTCCCGATCGGTCAAGACGCCGGCCAAGGCGCTTCTGGTCGTGCCTACCCGCGCCATGGCCACGGCGATTGCCGATGAATGGGGCGCGGTCGACGGGACAGTCGACCCAAGGGCGATGCCGGTCACGCGCTCGGCCAATGCCGCGATCGACAAGGTCGCCCCTCAGTTCGCCGAAGTCGCCGAAATCGTCGCGGCCTATGGCGCTTCCGACCTCTTGTGCTATCGCGATGCAAATTCCGACGCCCTGTCGGAAAGACAGGCCAGGGCATGGGATCCGATGCTCGACTGGGCGGCCGCGACCTATGGCGCGCGGTTGGAAAAGACGCGCGGGATAATTCCGGTGCCGCAACCTGAAGCGAGCCTTCGGGCGCTGAATGCGGCGGTTCTTGGGACGACGGCGTTCCAACTGACCGCTTTGCATGATCTCGTGTCGCTGAGCGGCTCGCTTGTGCTGGGGCTGGCAGCGACCGATTCCCGTTTTGACATTTCGACGCTCTGGGCATCGTCACGAATCGATGAGGACTGGCAAGCCGAGCACTGGGGGGAGGACGAGCAGGCCGTCGCTTCCGCCGCCTCAAAACGCGGCGAATTTGAGCATGCGCGGCGGTTCTGGACATTATCTGTTGAATAGACGCCCGGGTTTTGCCAGATATTGCGTCGGAATTTGCTGGCAAGACCGCGAATTCACCGGAAAATGGCTGTTAGAAAGCATCCTTGACGCAGGCCGATCAACCGTAAAGACTGTGCGCACTGGGGGCTGACCCCAATAATCGGTGTCAGGAATACCTGACCACTCAAGTAGCCCCCTAGGGGCTAAAAACTCAGGAAGAGGTACTTATGAAAAAATCCGTATTCCTCGGTACGCTGGCAGCGACCGCTGTGGTGGCTGGATACGCGTCGGCCGGCACGCTGGATGACGTAAAGGCCCGGGGCGAACTGAACTGCGGCGTGACGACCGGCCTGACCGGCTTTGCCGCTCCGGACGCCAATGGCGAATGGCAAGGCTTCGACGTGGCCGTGTGCCGCGCCGTCGCGGCCGCTGTGCTTGGTGACAAGACCAAAATCAAATTCGTCCCGACCACCGGTGAAACACGCTTCACGGCCCTCGGTTCGGGGGAAGTCGACATGTTGGCCCGGAACACGACCTGGACCTTTTCGCGCGACGTCGATCTGAAGTTCACCTTCGCGCCGGTCAACTACTATGACGGTCAGGGCTTCATGGTCCACAAGAACCTTGGCGTTTCCTCTGCCAAGGAGCTTGATGGCGCCACGGTCTGCATCCAGACCGGCACGACGACCGAATTGAACCTTGCCGACTTCTTCAAGGCCAACAACATGTCGTATCAGCCGGTCGCGATTCAGACCAACGCTGAAGGCGAACAGCAGTACCTTGCCGGTGCCTGCGACGCCTACACGACAGATGCGTCGGGTCTGGCTGCCACGCGCGCCACATTCGCGGATCCGGAAAACCACATCATCCTTCCCGAGATCATCTCGAAAGAACCGCTGGCGCCGCTCGTGCGTCACGGTGACGAACAGTGGGCCGACATCGTCAGCTGGACGGTTCGTGCGCTGATCGCCGCGGAAGAGTATGGCGTGACCTCGGCCAATATCGAGGAACTGTCGAAAGGGACGAACAATCCGGAAATCAACCGGTTGCTCGGTACCGAAGGCGATCTTGGTGCCATGTTCGGCCTCGACAAGGAATGGGCCAAGCGCGCCGTTTCCGCGTCGGGCAACTATGGCGAGATCTTCGCCGCCAATATCGGTGAATCGACCCCGATCGGTCTTGCTCGCGGTCTCAACGCGCAGTGGACCCAGGGCGGCCTGATGTACGCTCAGCCGTTCCGTTGATCTGAGAATCGATTTGGGCGCGCCGGTAAACGGCGCGCCCGTTTCGACTTTATCACAGGGAACCGAGACTTGGGTTTGCGCCCTTAATGACCAGAAAAATTCTGGCGCGGTCTTCGGAAATGGGGATATCGAACATGGTAAGTGTCGCGGACACGCCGAAGGATTCCTTTCGGCTAAGCATGCTGATTTACGATACGCGGTATCGTGCGATTACAATCCAGACCGTCATTGTTCTGCTTGTTATGGCTGGCGTCTGGTGGCTTCTTGGCAACCTTTTTTACAACCTCGATCAATTGGGCAAATCGCCCAGTTTCAGCTTCCTTTGGAACCGCGCTGGTTACGACATCAACCAGACCCTGATCCCCTATACCAATGACGACACGCATTTTCGTGCGATGCTGGTCGGATTGGTCAACACGCTTCTCGTTGCGTTTCTCGGCTGCGTCGCGGCAACCATGATCGGCGTGTTCGTCGGTGTGCTTCGGCTGTCCTCGAACTGGCTGGTCGCGCGGCTGATGACCGTCTATGTGGAAATTTTCCGCAACGTTCCAGTTCTGCTGTGGATCCTTGTGGCCTTCGCCATTTTCACCGAAGTCACGCCTTCGCCGCGTGATTTCAAGGTGACCGACGAGATGATCGCCCAGGGCGAGGCGCCCGCCGCCTCGATGCTGCTTATGGACAGCGTTGCCATCACCAACCGCGGCACGTTCATTCCGTCCGCGCTCTATTCACGCTCGCTCGGTGAATTCCATATCGGCTTTCTGCCGATCAGCCTCAACACACTGGCGGTACTTGCGGCCTTCGTGATCGGGGTGCTCGTGTTCCGGGCCATCGGACGGCGGGCGACGGCAATTCAGGAATCGACCGGTGTCAGGCCGGTGGTCTGGTGGCAGCGGCTGCTGGCCCTTTTTGGGCCCTTGCTTGCTGTATTGATCGGCCTTGGCTTCCATCTGGAATACCCCACGCTGGGGGGGTTCAACTTCACCGGCGGAATTCTGATCGGCAACTCGCTGATGGCGCTGTGGCTGGGGTTGACGCTTTATACCGCGGCATTCATCGGCGAAATCGTGCGTGCAGGTATTGCCGCGATTTCCAAGGGGCAGACCGAGGCCGCGCATGCGCTCGGCCTGCGTCCGGGCCGGACGATGAACCTTGTGATCCTGCCGCAGGCTTTGCGGGTGATCGTGCCCCCGCTGATCTCGCAATATCTGAACCTGACGAAGAACTCGTCTCTGGCGGTTGCGGTCAGCTACATGGACCTGCGCGGCACTCTGGGCGGTATCACGCTTAACCAGACCGGTCGCGAACTTGAATGCATGTTGCTCTTGATGCTCATCTATCTTGTGATCAGCCTCCTGATCTCGACCGGGATGAACATCTACAACAATGCCGTCAAACTGAAGGAGCGCTGATATGGCCGCGAACAACCCTTCTTCGGTGGGTTTCGTCCGCGAGGCGATGCTTCCGCAAAAGCCGCCACCGGCGATGCAGTCCGGTGGCATCAAATGGCTTCGTGAGAACCTGTTTTCGGGGCCGTTGAACACGGTCCTGACGGTGGTCGGCCTTGGCACGATCATCTATCTTCTGAAACTTGGGCTGCCGTGGTTCATTCACAGCGTCTGGACAGCGAATTCACTTGGTGAATGCCGTTCGATCATCGCCGCCACATGGGGCGAGGGCGCACATGGGGCCTGCTGGGCCATGATCCATGAGCGCTGGAACCAGTTCCTGTTCGGCTTCTATCCGCGCGAGCTTTACTGGCGCCCGGTTCTGGCCTTCCTGTTCCTGCTTGTCGCGATCGCGCCGGTACTGTTTGCCACCTCGTCCCGCAGGCTGGCCATTGCCGGGGCCGTCATCGCGCTGCTGACGGTCACGCTGTCATTCAGCTACCGTGATTTCCTTCCCGTCGGCCTCATGATCGTGATCGCGGCGATCGCGGGCCTGCTTTCGGCCCGGGGCAAATCGTGGCCATCGACGCTGATCTGGTTCTCGGCGATCTATCCGATCCTGGGCCTCTGGCTGTTGTGGGGCGGATCGATCTGGATGCCGGTGGCCATTCTGGCCGGCTTCGTGCTGGGCGGGCTGGCGCTGCGATTGCTGGCGCCGCAGCTCGGACCTGTTCTGGCCGCCGCGGCCGGGGTGATCGTTGCCGTCCTCTGGTGGTCGTTTGGCTATTCGCGAATGGTGGATGCCCTCTCGCAGGTGACAGGGCACAGCAAACCTTTCTGGCTTGTCCCCGTACAGTCAGACGAATTCGGCGGTTTCGTGCTGGCCTTTGTCATCGGGGTCAGCGGCATCGTCGCATCGCTGCCCATGGGTATCATCCTCGCGCTGGGAAGACGGTCGGACATGCCGCTCGTCAAGGCGATCTGCGTCGGCTTCATCGAATTCATCCGGGGCGTCCCGCTGATCACGCTTCTGTTCGTCGCGTCGCTTCTGCTGAACTACTTCCTGCCTCCGGGGACCAACTTCGACATCATCCTGCGCGTCATCATCATGGTCACGTTCTTCTCGGCGGCCTATATCGCCGAGGTGATCCGGGGCGGTCTTGCCGCCTTGCCACGTGGCCAGTACGAGGCTGCGGATGCGCTGGGTCTCGACTACTGGAAGGCGCAGCGGCNNTCATCATGCCGCAGGCGCTGAAGATTTCGATCCCGGGCATCGTGTCGTCCTTCATCGGGCTTTTCAAGGATACAACTCTGGTTGTCTTCGTTGCTCTGCTTGATCCGCTAAAAGGTATCACTGACGCTGTCCGTGCCTCGATCGAGTGGAAGGGTATCTACTGGGAACCCTATATCTTCGTTGGCGCAATTTTCTTCATCATCTGCTTCAGCATGTCGCGGTACTCGATGTACCTCGAAAACCTGCTCAAGCGCGAACATCGTTAAGGAGTGTTTCCATGTCGGACCCGCATGCCATCACCCGTACCATCGACCGCAGCCATATGCAGGTATCTGACGAGGTCGCGATTCAGATCACCAACATGAACAAGTGGTACGGCGCGTTTCACGTGCTTCGCGACATCGACCTGACGGTAAACCGCGGCGAACGCATCGTCATTGCCGGGCCGTCCGGCTCGGGCAAGTCGACGCTTATTCGCTGCATCAACCGGCTTGAGGAACATCAGTCCGGCCAGATCGTCGTCGATGGAACCGAGCTGACCAACGATCTCAAGAACATCGACAAGGTGCGCTCCGAGGTTGGGATGGTCTTCCAGCACTTCAACCTTTTCCCGCATCTGACAATTCTGGAAAACTGCACGCTCGCGCCGATCTGGGTCCGCAAGATCCCGAAGAAAGAGGCCGAGGAAACGGCGATGCATTTCCTGTCCAAGGTCAAGATCCCCGAACAGGCCAACAAATATCCCGGGCAGCTTTCGGGTGGCCAGCAGCAGCGTGTAGCTATCGCCCGGTCCTTGTGCATGAAGCCGCGCATCATGTTGTTTGATGAACCGACTTCGGCGCTTGACCCCGAGATGATCAAGGAAGTGCTCGACACGATGATCCAGCTTGCCGAAGAAGGCATGACCATGCTTTGCGTGACGCATGAGATGGGCTTTGCGCAGGCGGTGGCGAACCGTGTCATCTTCATGGACCAGGGTCAGATCGTGGAGCAGAACGAGCCGAAAGAGTTCTTCAACAACCCGAAATCCGACCGGACAAAGCTGTTCCTAAGCCAGATCCTCGGCCACTAGGGCGCGGTCGCGTCGATTTACCTGATGTCAGCCTTGTGGACCGCTTGTCGGTCCACAAGTGTTTTCGCAACCGGAAATCCCGGCCTCAGTCCCGGCCTGACGGAACGAAAAAGTCCAGCACACTACCCGTGGCCGCTTTCACGTCCTTCCAGTCAATGATCTGAAAATCGAGAACCAGCGTTGCGGCCGTCGGGTACCGATGAAAGTCGGCATGGTTCGGCGCACGGGCGGCCAGAATGCCGGCCAGTTCGGCAATTCCGGGATTGTGACCGATCATCATCACGCTATCGCCATTCGCCTCTTTCAGGATCGCCAGCATCTGGTCAGGGGCAGCCAGATAGAGCGACGGTAGAAATTCGATCCTTGGTGTCACCTCGACCGGTGCGGCGGCCAGAGTGGCCCAGGTTTCCCGTGTGCGGACCGCGTCGGAACAGAGCACCTGATCGGGCTCATACCCCCGGGAATTCAGCCACTCGCCAAGTTCCAGCGCCGCGCGAACCCCGCGTCTGTTCAACGGACGGGCGTGGTCGCTTATCGTCGGGTCGTCCCATGCGGATTTCGCATGGCGCGTGAGGATCAGGCGGCGGTAGCCGACGGGTGTCATCTGTGAAACTGTCCCATATGATAAGCCGATTGTTCCGGCAGCCTGCCATATGCTTGCGACACCGGGCAAGCACGACGAACGCGACAACCGCAAGAAATGCAGTCTCGCCCACCCGGCCTGTCCAGATGGGTGTGGCAGACCGCAACGTCATATCCGCTCACGGTCAGGGCGCCGACAGGGCAGGCGGTCAGGCAGGGCCTGTCTGCACAGCTTTCGCAAGGGGACGAAACCGCCGTTGCCGGAAGTTCGATCCGTTCGCCGAGTGCCAGGGCGCCACGGAACGAGACCATCAGTCCGGCGCGGTCATGGACCAGCAGTTTGACCGGTGAGCGCCATGACCTGCCGGTGCGCAATGCCCAGTTGAAGAACGGAGGGTAGGGGGGGCCGTCCGAGGGAAAGATCGCACGTCCCCCAGATGCGGCAGCGAGGGCGGTTATGACACGCTTTGACCAGCGGTCCATCGGATCAGGCGCACCATCCTGCCACTCGGGCGACGACGTGAAATGGTTCCAGAACCCCGGTTCGTCCGGGCCGACAAGGATCAGTGTCTTCGCCGAACCCGCACCATCGCATTCTTTCGGATGAAACGCCCCGAACACGGCAAGCCGATGTGCCAAGGCCCGTTCCCCGATAGCTTGGAGCGTTGTCACTTGGGACGCGGCGTCACCCGCGGCACGGTCGAACGGATGATCGAACCGGCGCCGTGATCGGTGAAAAGTTCCAGCAACACGGCGTTCGGAACCCTGCCGTCGACGATTGACACCGCGCGCACCCCTTCGTCCAGCGCCTTCAGGGCAGTTTCGGTTTTCGGGATCATACCCCCCGCAACCGTGCCGTCCGCGATCATCTCTTGCACTTCCTGGGGGGTCAGCTGGGTGACGACATCGCCATCCTTGTTCTTGACGCCTGCGACATCGGTCAACAGAAGAAGGCGGTCGGCTTTCAATGCCCCGGCGATGGCGCCGGCGGCCGTGTCTCCGTTCACGTTGAAGGTTTCATTCGCGTTCATTCCCGTGGCCACCGGTGCGACGACAGGAATGATCCCCGCGGTGTACAGATCGCGCAGAACCTGCACGTTCATCTCGACGGGCCTGCCGACGAAACCAAGCTCGGGGTCGTCGGCGACGCAGACCATCAGATCGTCATCCTTGCCGGAAAGACCGACCGCGCGCCCGCCCTCATCCATGATCGCCTGCACGATCCGCTTGTTGACCAATCCGGTCAGCACCATTTCGACGACTTCAACCGTGTCCTTGTCGGTCACCCGTTTGCCGCGCACGAATTCCGACTTGATGCCAAGCCGGGTGAGCAGATCGTTGATCATCGGGCCGCCGCCATGAACCACAACCGGGTTCACCCCGACCTGTCGCATCAACACGATGTCACGCGCGAACTCGGCCATCGCGTCTTCGTCACCCATGGCATTGCCGCCGAACTTCACGACGACCACAGCCCCTGCGAACCGTTGCAGATAGGGAAGGGCTTCGGAAAGTGTCCGGGCGGTGGCGATCCAGTCACGGTTCATGTCTTGTTTTCTCATCCGCGGGAAACCTGCAAAGGGCCATGCCCGGTGTTACCTTGTTCCTCTGCGCCCGCCAAGGGCATCGTCATGCAAGCGACGCGATGATGGCACGCAACGTCTCGATACCGTCGCCTTTTTCCGACGACGTGACGACAAGCTCGGGATAGGCCGCGGGATGCTTCTGCAACGCCTCTCTGACCTGTGCCAGAACGCGCTCTTTCTCAGCGGATCTGACCTTGTCTGCCTTGGTCAGGATGACCTGGAAGGTGACAGCGGATTTGTCGAGCATGGTCAGAATGTCTTCATCGACCGCCTTGATACCGTGGCGCATGTCGATCAGCACGAAGACCCGGCGCAAGGTCTGGCGCCCGGCAAGATAGCTGCGCAACAGTTGCTGCCACTTTGCCACGACGGCGACCGGGGCCTCGGCATAGCCATATCCGGGCAGGTCGACGAGGTAGTGGGAGTCGCCGGCGGTAAAAAAGTTGATTTCCTGCGTCCGGCCCGGCGTGTTCGAGGCCCGCGCCAGTGCCTTCCGGCCCGTCAGCGCGTTGATCAATGAGGACTTCCCGACATTCGAGCGTCCGGCAAAGCAGATTTCGACGCGGTCTGCGGGGGGCAGGCCGCTCATCGCGACGACGCCTTTCAGAAAGTCGACCGGACCGGCGAACATCAGTCGCCCGCGCTCACGCGCTATATCGTCCGGCTCGTCCGCGGCGGGAAACGCGATGTTCATGGCAACAGTTCGACCCTGTCGCCAACCGCGACGGTGCCCGCCGTGATCACCCGCGCATAGACCCCGAAATCCTGATCGCCATTCAGTGATTTCAGTGCCCCGAGCGTATCGGTGTCACGTTCCCCGGTCTCCGGGTTGGCGGTTGTCGCCAGGCAGCGAACCGTCGGCTCCACGATTTCCACAACCGCTTCGCCCAAGCGCACGGAACGGCCGATCCACTTCTTTTCTTCAAATGGCTGCAACCCGTCGAGCCAGAAATTGCCGCGCCAGCGCAGGGGTGAGATTGGCAGACCCAGATGTTCGCCAAGCGCCCGGTTGGAGGCGAGCGAGATCAGCGAAACCGAAGGATAATCGGTATCGGTCATCCCGCGGCCCGTGACCGAATAGATCCTTTCGGGCAAAGCGCGGTCTGACGGGCTGATCGGCCGCACCCAATCGATGAACCGCCGGGCATCGTCCGCGTCATCCGGGCGGAAGACGATTTTCCCCGCTTCCGGATGCGTCAAGGTCAGTGTCCCCGTCGCCTCGTCCAGAGCGGCGTCGATCGCCATCAGTTTCGGCGCCTTGGAGCCGCGTGAAAAGTTCTGGCAGGGGGACCAGCTGCCCTCGTTTAGACGGGCCATTTCATGGGCAACGGCCCAGTGCCGGTCCCACAGGATACTCCTGTCCGTCGCCAGTTCCGCCGACGTCAGCGATTCCCGCCCGTGCGATTTCAGCGGGTGCCGTTGAATGGAGCCGACACTAGCCGTCATTTGCCTGCGGCCTTGCCCTTCTTGAAGCCCGATTTGATGTTGCCGAACAGGTCCGGGCGTTTCCCGTGCATCGACATGATCGTGTACTGCTGGATGAAGGTGATCGTGTTGTTCGCGATCCAGTAGAGGACCAGCCCCGAGGCGAAGTTCCCGAGCATGAACATGAAGATCCACGGCATCCAGGCAAAGATCATCTGCTGGGTCGGATCCGTCGGGGCGGGGTTGAGCTTCTGCTGGAACCACATCGAGATACCCAGAAGGATGGGTAGAACACCGAGGGAGATGATGAAGAACAACGAACCCGGCGCAGGTGTGGCATAGGGCAACAGGCCGAAGAGGTTCAGGATCGAAGACGGATCGGGGGCTGAAAGGTCGCGGATCCAGCCAATCCACTTGGCATGATAAAGCTCGATCGTGACATAGATGACCTTGTAGAGCGAAAAGAAGATCGGAATCTGGATCAGGATCGGCAGACAGCCAGATGCGGGATTCACTTTGTTCTTCTTGTAAAGCTCCATCATCCCTTTCTGCATTTTCTGGCGATCGTCGCCCGCGGATTCCTTCAACGCCTCCATCTCGGGCTGCAATTCCTTCATCTTGGCCATGGAAATGTAGGATTTCCGGGCCAGCGGAAAGACCAGCGCCTTGATGATGATGGTCAGGGCGATGATCGCCCAGCCCATGTTGCCGATCGTGCCATGCAGCCAGTGAAGAAGGCGGAACATCGGCTTGGTCAGGAAGAAGAACCAGCCCCAGTCGATGGATTCCACAAAACCCCGGATCTGCGGACGGTCAGGATCGACCTTCGCGCCCAACAGGCTGTCGAGCCAGCCGGGGTCATTCTGGTAATGGTTGATCGTTTCCCATTCCTTCGCCCCGGCAAAGACCGAAATAGCCGAGGAAGCCGACGCGCCTGCCGCAATCTCGATCTGGGGCAGGCGGGCCTCCGTCTGATAGATATCCTTGTCCGGAAAGTACTTGACCACCGACGTAAAGGCCTGCCCCGGCGTGGGGATCAGCGTCGTCATCCAGTATTTGTCGGTAAAGCCGATCCAGCCATCATGCGCCACATCGACGCTGGCCAGTGGCGCGTGTTCGGTCGCACTGACATCCAGTTTCGGAATGTCACTGTATTTCACGGTTTCCAGGGTCCCGTCGGAAACCCGGACCGACCCTTCGTGCAGAACATAGATCCGCGAGGCTTTGGGCAAACCGTGGCGGGCGATAACCCCGTATGGCGCCAGCTTCACGGTCGCGCCGGTATTGTTTTCGACCGTCTGGGTGACGGTGAACAGATAGTTTTCATCGACCGAGATCGACCGGTGAAACACCAGACCTGCCCCATTGTCCCAGCGCAGGGCAACGGGACTGTCGGGCGACAGCGTCGGGCCGGATTCAATCTGCCAAAGGGTCCGCGTTCCGGGAACCTGATCGGGGTCCACCCCATCGGTCGCCAACCAGCCCTGAATCGCGAAATAGGGCAGCGGCATGGAGGCGTCGGCCCCGGCGGGCGTCAGAAGCCGCACGTCTTCGGCGTTCGGATCCAGCGAAACCTTGTAGTCCTTCAAAGACAGGTCATCGATGCGCCCGCCCGCAAGCGAAATCGAGCCTGTCAGCCGGGGCGTGTCGATCGCGATCCGCGGGGAACTGGCAACGCTGTCGCTGTCCTGGGCCGGTGCCGTGGCGTCCCCGGTGCCGCCGGCGACGGCCGGTGCAGTCGCCGATTGCGCAGTGTCCGCCTGCGGGGCTTGAGGAGCGGGGCTGTTTGCCGGCGGTGGGAACATCGTGAACCAGACAAGGATCACAAGGAACGACAGCACGGTCGCGAGAATGAGGTTCTTGTTCTGATCATCCATGAGGAACCGGCCAAACTATCTGTTCAGGTTTGGGCAGGTTCAACAGAACGGGACATGAAAGGTCAAGCAGAATCCCGAGAAAGTGGGGACGATAGGCCATCGTCGGCATTCACTTCGGGCGTCGGGCCGGATTGCAGGTTGTTGAGGGCGCCGAAGACGGCCCCGGAAGGGGTGCCGACCGTTCCGCCTGCTTCGTCTCTGCGTCCTGCCGCAAGCCCGGCCGTCCGGCGATTTCCCGCCGTGCAATGCTGCCGCGGCGGGCCGCCCGCCTGCCCAAGCGGAAATGCCCACGCGCATCGGTATTGCGCCATCGGGGCCGGAATCGAAGGCGCAACCGGCCCCGGGTTAGGGGCAGCGGGCGTTACCCCGTCCGCTTTTGTGACAAGCCGGCAGATGCGGTCAGCTTTGTGCGATGCTTGTGCATCCATTCAATCGTTGCCGAAAAGGGCAGCGGACGGGAAATCGCGAAACCCTGAACAAACGCGCACCCAAGTTGCGCCAGATGCGCATGTTCGCCGATGGTTTCGATCCCTTCTGCGAGTGTTGTGAGCCCCAGCCTCTCGGCCATGGAGAGGATCGCGCCGACGAGCTGTTGCTGCGACTGGTCGCTGTCGACCCTGGTCACATAGGATCGGTCGATCTTCAACCGGTCAACGGCGAAACGGCGGATCGATGAGATGGAGGCATGCCCGGTTCCGAAATCGTCAAGGTCGATGCCGCAACCGAGTTTGGACAGTTCGGCGATATTGCGCACGACAATGTCTTCATCCGACGTGGCGATGACCGATTCAAGTATCTCGATGTTCAGCCGTCCCGGTGCAAGTTCGAAGCGATCCAGTTCCCATTTGATCGTAGCAACAAGGTTGGGGTCCGAAAGTTCCTCACGCGAGAAATTGATCCCGACACTGGGTACGACAAACCCGGCGCGGTCCCAGTTGCGCAGCGCGGTCAGTGCCTGATGCAGCATCGCCTCTGACAAGCGTCGGCCGAGCCCGCAGGCAAGGACGGCGGGCAGAAATTCGGCCGGGTTCAGAAGGCCGCGAACCGGATGCTGCCAGCGGACCAGCGCCTCAAACCCCGCAATTTCACCGGTGTCGGTCGAAAGCTGCGGCTGGAAAAAGGCAAGGATATCGCCACGTTCGAGGGCAGTTTCAACCTCGTTGCGCAGGGCTTCGCGGTCATCGGCGGCCTGCCCCATGTCACGGGTATAGGCGCGGATCGCGGACGGGCCGTTTCGCCGGGCTTCGGCCAGCGCTGTTTCGGCTGAATTGAGCACCGATTGCCCCGTCGGCTCGGGCGCGCGGGAGCTTAGGCAAAATCCGACCGATACACTGAAATAGGCGGTGGTCGCGTCGATGCTGACCGGTTCTTCCACCGCTGACTTGAGCCGTCCGGCGATCTGAATAGCCGCCTCCAGATCGAGGCGCTGCATCGGTTCAAGCGCGACCGCAAACCGCGTCGCGTCCAGCCGGGCAAGCACGTCGCGTTCGCGAAGGGCGCCACGCAGGCGCGTGCCGATTTCCTGCATCGCGCGGTCGCGCGCCCCTTGCCCGAATTCGCCGGCGATCCGATCCGGCTCGTCCAGACACATGATGAGGCAGGCCGAGCCGCGTCCGGTAGCGTCATAGATCCTGCTGTTGGCGTTCAAGGTTTCAACAATGGTATCGCGCGACGCGATCGCGGAGGCGCGGCCTTGGGCCGACGAACCCGACGATTTTCGGATGCGCCGTGTCGCCACAAGAAGAACCGGCACGACGGCGCCGATGATAACGACAGTTCCAAGTGGCCCGAACCAGACCCAGCCCAGCATCATCGCCGGAATAAGCGCCACGCATTCTGCCCAGCCGGGCCAGCCGATAACGCCCTTCAGCCAGGGTACCTTGCTGCTGAAACCCATGACGTACCTTTCCCTTTCAAGCCGTAAACCGGCCGGATCACTCCAACGCTAGTGACGGGCAGTGACCAACCGGTTAACCCGATGCGGAAAGTTTGGGAGAATTCGCGGAAACGCCGTTGCCTTGGGCTATTCGTTACCACGTGACGGGGTCAGGCCCGGGAAATCGAAAAGTCCGGTATCAAGCAGATGCGACGGTCTGGCATTCATCAGCGCGCGGAACATCACCTGACGCCTGCCCGGGCTGCGCGCTTCCCAACCGTCGAGGATCTGCTTGACCTGCTGGCGTTGCAGCCCGTCCTGGCTGCCGCAAAGATCGCAGGGAATTATGGGGTATTTCATGGCACGCGCGAATTTTTCGCAATCTGCCTCGGCCACGAATGCGAGAGGACGACAAACCAGAAGATCGCCGTCTTCGTTCAGTAGCTTTGGCGGCATCGTCGCAAGCCGGCCGCCGTGAAAAAGGTTCATGAAAAAGGTTTCGAGAATATCGTCGCGGTGATGGCCGAGGATGACGGCCGAACAGCCTTCTTCCCGTGCTATGCGATAGAGGTTGCCGCGCCTGAGGCGCGAGCAGAGCGAACACATCGTTCCGCCGGGCGCAATCTTTTCAGTGACGATGGAATATGTGTCGGCATATTCAATCCGGTGCGCCACGCCCATTCTTGAAAGAAACCCGGGCAGCACGGTCGCGGGAAAGCCCGGCTGACCCTGATCGAGATTGCAGGCCAAAAGCTCGACCGGCAAGAGGCCGCGCCACTGCAATTCATGCAGCACCGCCAAGAGCGTATAGCTGTCCTTTCCGCCCGAAAGACAGACGAGCCAGCGCGCCCCTCGTGTCACCATGCCGTAGGTCTCGACCGCTTCACGCACTTCGCGCACGATTCGCTTGCGCAACTTCCTGAACTCGGTCGTTGCGGGCGCGCCGTGGAACAGCGGATGAATGTCGTCGGGTTCGTCGAGCATGTTTTCGCTTTAGTCCTGCGCGGCAGTCGCGGCAAGTGGTGGTGCAATCCGGGCCTTCGGGTTCGACGGGACGGCAGGTGCAATCAGGCGACGTTCGGTTTCCCCTGGGTGTGTGGCGCCATTTCTCTAAGGGTGGTGATCAAGATCCGTCCCCGGCACGGGATCGTAACCGGAACCGCCCCAGGGATGACAGCGCCCGATACGCCGGATCGCAAGCCAGGTGCCCTTTATTGCGCCATGCCGCTCCAGCGCGTCCAGCGCATAGGCAGAGCAGGTGGGCTGATAGCGGCAGCCATGGCCGACCCAAGGGCTGAACAGCAACCGGTAAGCCCGCACCGGGATCGCGAAGACATGGGCGAGGGGGCTCATACCCGTCCCTCGTGAATCTGGTGCAATGCCCGCTCCAAATCGGTGCGCATCGCGTCAAAGTCGCGCGTGGCAGTGGCATCCGGCCGGCCGACCAGAACATAATCCCAGCCTGGCTGGCCGCGCGCAGGGATGACCGCGCGCGCAATCTCGCGCAGGCGGCGCTTGGCGCGGTTGCGGGCAACGGCATTGCCGATTTTCTTGGAGCACGTGAAACCGATCCGGATCACGCCTTCAGGCCCTTCGCCAGCACGGCGTTCACGCGCCTGAAGCAAAAATCCCTGCGTGCCCCGGCGAAGCGCCTGCGCGGCGCGCAGGAAGTCCGCCCGCCTGGTCAAGACCACGCAAACGGAAACCGCCGGAGGCTTTCCCGCACCCGGGCCAGACTGGCCTTGCGCGGTCACCTCCGGCGGTGTCATCCGGTCGATCCGTCAGTTGGCCTTACGCCGACAGAACCTTGCGGCCCTTGGCGCGCCGGGCGTTCAGAATCTTGCGGCCGGCCTTCGTGGCCATCCGCGCACGAAAGCCGTGGCGACGGGCGCGAACAAGGTTCGACGGTTGGAATGTGCGCTTCATCGCTTCAACTCCGGGTTCAGTCGGCCCAAACCGCAAGGTTCAAAGGCCAGTGTCATTCGAAGCCCGGCTCATAGACGGCGGCGAAGGGCAAGTCAACCGCGCACGTGCGAAAATTCACCCGGCTTTTCCTTGGGCGGCGGGCCGATTGCAAAGATTGCACCCCCTTGGGACCACCGACATGGTTTAAAGCCCGGGCGCAAGTGATTACTGTTACGTTGCGTGGGGCATTCTTGGCCCGGAAAATGGGCGACAGAAAGGTGCGAAACGGGCGGGGTATGTTTCTCAGGACACTCTCAGGCCGTTTCCTGTTGCTCACGATGCTTTTCGTGATGCTGGCCGAAGTCATGATCTTTCTGCCATCGGTCGCGCGCTTTCGCCAGGACTATATCCTTTCCCGGCTTGAACGCGCCCAGATCGCATCGCTGGCACTGTTGGCGACCGACGGCATGATCGACGCGGCGCTGGAAAAAGAGCTCTTGGCCAATGCCGAGGTCTACAACGTGGTCTTGCGGCGGGACGAGGTGCGCCAACTGGTCCTGTCCTCGCCGATTCCGGCCCCGATCGAACAGAGTTTCGATCTGCGCAGCCCTTCCCCATGGGAACTTGTGCGCGACGCCGTCACAACACTTCTTGATCCACAGAACCGGATTATCCGCGTCATGGGCGATCCGGTAAGGCAGGCGGGCCTCTTGATCGAGGTGACGATGGAAACCGCGCCGCTCAGGATGGCGATGATCGATTACGGAGTACGGATTCTGGCGCTTTCCGCCGTGATTTCGATCGTCACGGCCTTCATGCTGTTCCTTGCGGTCCAGCGGCTTCTGGTGCGCCCGATCCACCGCGTTGTCAAACATATGAGCGCCTATGCAGAGGCGCCCGAAGACGCACGCCGCTTTATCGAGCCCAAGGCGGGAATCGTCGAATTGCGCGATGCGGAACTCGCGCTGCAAAGCATGCAGCAGCAGTTGACCGGGGCGCTGCGCCAGAAGGAACGGCTTGCCCAGCTGGGCAGTGCGGTTGCAAAGATCAGCCATGACTTGCGCAATATCCTGACCACTGCCCAGCTGATGGCCGACCGGATGGAGGGCAGCGCTGACCCGATGGTGGCGCGCGCTTCGCCGAAACTTGTCAATTCTATCAGCCGGGCTGTTTCGCTCTGCGAATCCACCCTCGTTTTTGGAAGGGCGGAAGAGCCGCCGCCGTCGATGACGCGCTTCATGCTGGCCGATCTGGTGCGGGAGACGATTGAAGCCGAGCAACTTGCCACCGGGGCGGGGCAGGTAGAGTTCGTCACCGATGTCGCGGCCAATTTGCCGATCCGGGCGGATCATGACCAATTGCACCGGGTTCTGACAAACCTCGTGCGAAACGCCCGTCAGGCAATTTCCGCGACGAACCGTCCCGGCACGATCGAGATCGGAGCGGGCGAAACCCCCGAAGGATGGTGGATTCGGGTTGGTGACACCGGCCCCGGCCTTCCAAAAAGAACGCTCGACCATCTGTTCGAGCCGTTCCAGGCCGGAACGCGGAAAGGCGGGACCGGGCTGGGTCTGGCGATCGCGGCCGAGCTTGTGCGTGGTCATGGTGGCCGGCTGGAGCTGATAAGGACGGGTGAGGACGGCACCGAATTCATGATCCGCCTTCCGCGCGAGATGAAGATCGGGGAAGCCCAGGGCGCCGCATGACCCGCAGCGGGCGTGGCAATACGGTCCGGGCATTGGCGCGATGTTCCGGACGCTTTGCCCTTGCAATGCCGCGCACGGGCGGCTAAATCCCCGTTCGTTGGACCCGTAGCTCAGCTGGATAGAGCACCAGACTACGAATCTGGGGGTCGGGCGTTCGAATCGCTCCGGGTCCGCCATATCTCATCTGCGGGGTGTCAGGAAAAGCTGGCTTTCATGTCAGACGGATGACCCCGCAGGCGGAACTTCCAGAATGCGGAGTGGCGTTGCACGGTTGAGCTTGCGATCGTAAGGTGAAGACATTCCTGCCTTTTTCTGATCCAGGAAGTCTCGTTTGGCCAAGAACCCCCTGCCATCCCCGAAAATACCTTTCCTCGGTTACCGCTGACTGTGCAGCATGCCGCCTTCGGGCCGTTATCGTCCTTGCTGCCCCAACCTGCGGCGAGGGGCGGCGCAAGCTCCATGCAGCGATCCTGCGGCGGCATTGCCGTTCCGATCGATCCCTTGTTCCGCAGGGAAAGGGTCACGACAGGGCCATAGGCGCAGCTGGCGGAGTGCGATGCGGCTGCTTTGGAATGGGTGTCAGTCGGCCACCTCGGAAAAGGGCATTTCCGGCTATGACACGAATTTGCCTTTCTCCACAGCTTTCAACGCTTGTGTGTCCGTGAAGGGGGGCAATGTTCGGTGCCGATTGACAGAGGAAGCAAATTTGTCGGGGTCAGTGTGCGGCGGTAACGCGCAGGTTGCGCCGAAAAACTCTCGGACCCCGAGATTGCAGGCACGGCGCCGGAGTTTCGTTCTGCCGTCGATCGAATTCTACACTCTGGCGGTGCCGTATATCCAGCAATTAGCATACTTCAACTCTGCTTGGCGGCGTGAAGGTCGCCGAGAAACCGGTCAGGTGCCCGCGCAGGAATTTTCTTAAGCAGAGGCTGCCGGAAAGGGTGTGGCACATCACGTTTGGGGCGGCTCATTCAACCGCGCTGCCGTCCATCTCATGACTTTCTAGCAGCTTGCACAACGAGTCGATTTCTTCGCTCGACTGATGGCTCGAATGGTGAAGGTAGTAGGACACCCGCGGGAGCGAGGGCAGTCCGAATTCGGGCCCCAGTACCTGGATGTCGGATCGGAAGGTGCTCAGCGTGCGCGCGGTGATCCCTAGGCCGGCCTCGACGGCAAAGCGCACCCCTGCGGGGCTGTGGGTGGTCAACCGCTCGTAGTGGGGCACGCCGACAAGTTCGAGTGCGTTGAGGCAGATCCGGCGAAACATACTGGGTTCGTCTGTGAGGACAAGGGGCAGCGGGCCGTTTTCGGGCATGGTCCAGGACCGTGCCGCCACCCAGTGCACGCGAAGCATCTTGAGAAGCCGCCCCTCGCGAACCCCGCGGCGCCAGGTGCTGACCGCGATGTCCAGTCCGCCGGCCTCGAGCGCCTCCATGAGGGCGCGGCTGCGGTCGATGTTGAGGTGAATCCGGCTGTGGGGGTAGAGCTTTGCGAAATCCCGCATCACGTCCGGCATGATCGCATTCGCAAGCTCAAGCGGCGCGCCGATCCTGATTGTGCGGGAATCGTAACGCCTTTCCGCCGAGATGACCGCGGTGCTGCACATGCGCACGATTTCATGGGCGTGGCGCAAAAGCTCCTGTCCGGCAATAGTCAGTTGGCGGCCCCGGCCGACGATCTCGAAGATCGGCCGTCCAACCGCCAGTTCGAGGTTTTGCATCTGTTGCGTGATGGCGGATTGAGATCGACCCAGGACATCCGCAGCCGCAGAAAAACTGCCTTGTTTATCAATGACTATGAGGGTTTTGAGATGGGCGAGCTGCAGATCTGGGCGCATTTCATGGGTTTCCTTACTCGGCCTTGCGATACCATAATTCAGAGTTTCCGATGGGTTTGCAAATATTATTAAATTATAAAAAGTGTGCCCTGTGGCTATCGTCTCTCGAATCCAAAGGTCCGCAGAAAATGTGGACACGCATACCAGCCAGGAGATGATCCATGAAAATTGTCACGCTTACCGCAACGCTTGCTGTGTTGCTGACCACTCCGCTTTTCGCCCAGACGTATCCTGAGAGGGACATTGACCTCGTGGTGCCCTTTGATGCCGGCGGCTCAGGTGATGTGACTTCCCGGATCATTGCAGAAACGGCGAACACGCTTCTCGACGGTGCCAAGATCAATGTCGTCAACCGAGCCGGCGGCGGCGGCGTGGTCGGCCAGACCTTCGTATCCAAGGCCAAGCCGGACGGTTACACGATTCTCGCGATGACCAGTTCGGTCGTGACCAACCCTCAGATGAAGGGCGCGCCCTACGAGGTTTCTGACTTCCGCCCTGTGGCGCTCTACAACCTTGATCCCGAAGTGATCGCGGTGCCCCAAAGCTCGCCCTACCAGACGGCGGAAGAGTTCCTTGCCGCCGCAAAGGACAAGAAGATGAACGTCGTGGTGGCAGGGATCGCGACCTCGCACCACATGTCCGGTCTTGCGATCGAGCGCGTGACCGACATCACCTTCAACTACATCCCGACCAAAGGCTTTGGTGCGCAGGTTCAGGCCATCGCCGGTGGTCATGCCGACGCCGCGCTCTGGCCGCTTGGTGAAGCCGCAGGTCAGGCTGGCAACGGCGGCGGCGTGCGCATCCTTGCGATCGCAAGCGAAGAGCGTAATGAGGCCTTCCCCGATGTCCCGACCTTCGAAGAAGTCGGCATCGACATTCCGATCTGGGCTACCTTCCGCGGCTGGGCCGTTCCGAAGGGCACCCCGGACGAGGTGGTGAAAACTCTCTCGGATCTGATGAAGTCCGTGTACGACACGCCCGAGTACATCGAGAAGATGGACGCCGCCGGCTATGGCGCCGTCTACCGGGATGCGGAAGGCTTCTCCTTCGTCGTGGACAGCTACGCGGCCCAAACTTCGGTGATCATCGAAGAAGCCGGGCTCGGCCAATAACACCGTCGCCCATAAGCTGAGTTCATGGAGCACTGCCCCTGCGGGGGCAGTGTCCCCCTCCGTGCGACCCTTTGACCTGGAAAGGTGACACTATGTCCAGCCAAACGGACCCGAGAGCACTATTTTCCCATAGCGACTTCTGGATAGGTCTTGTCCTGATGGTCTTCGGCGGTGTCGCGGCCTCGATGGCGTGGTCCTTCGACCCAATTTCCCGAAGCTACCCGCTGGCCCTGTCCCTGCTGCTTTCGGTCGCTGGGGTGCTCTTGATCCTCAAGACCGCGATCAGGCAGACGCCTTCGGTGCATTTCGGACTGGCCACCAAGGTTTCGGCGCTCTGCGCCGTGGTGCTGGTGCTCTGGATCGCCGCGCTTGGCCTTGGACTTGGATTCGTCCTTCCGACGCTTTTAATGCAGTTCGCGTTCCTGTGGATCTGTGGCCTGCGACCGGTCGGGAAAGCCGTCGCGTTTTCCGTCCTGATCACTGCGGTCGGATACTCCGTCTTTGTCTTCGTTCTGAACGTGCGTCTGCCTGAAGGCATCGCACCATGGATTATGTAAGGGCGCGACCATGGATTTGATCTTACTCGGTTTTCAAACTCTCGCCGACCCGATGGTCATCGCGATGCTGCTTCTGGGCGTCTTCGCGGGCATGCTGGTCGGTTCGATCCCGGGCATCAACGACAACATCGCCTTTGCGGTCTTCATCCCGTTTTCCTTCTCGATGCCGCCGGAGCAGGCGCTGGCCCTCATGGTCGGGGTCTATTGCGCGGCAGCGACGGGGGGCGCGATCCCGGCGATCGTCATCAAGGTTCCGGGCACCGCCTCCTCCCTTCTGACCGCCGAAGACGGCAATGCCATGGCCCGCAAAGGTGCGGCGGGGCGCGCGCTGTCGATTGCCATCACCTCGTCGGTGGTCGGTGGGGTCCTCAGCTCTCTGGTGCTTTTGTTCTTTGCGCCCTCGCTGGCCAAGGTGGCGCTGAAATTCGGCTACGTGGAGAACTTCGCACTCGCCATTCTGGGCTTGTCCAGCGTGGTCGGTCTGCTGCGCGGGAATATCATCAAGGGCGCAATCGCTGCCCTGATCGGTCTGCTTATTGCGACGATCGGCTTCAGCCCGATGACGGGTGGCGCGCGATACACCTTTGACAATGTCAACCTGATCGAGGGCATTCCGTTCGTGCCGTTGCTTGTCGGTCTCTTCGGGATCGCGGCGATGCTGGATCTTAAGGCGGAACTGCTGAAGTCGCGTGCCGAGAATGCCGCGCCCGTCGCCCTGCCAAACATCGGCTCGCTCAAGCTTCCCCGCGCGCTGCTGCGGCGGCTGGCCCCTGTCTGGTGGATAAGCGCGCTGATTGGCAATCTGATCGGAATGTTGCCCGGGGCGGGCATGCTGATGGCAATCTTCCTCGCCTACAACCAGGCAGCGGGACGCTACCGCAGGCTCTTTGCGGGCAAACCCGGTGAACCCGAATGGGGGCAGGGTGCACCCGAGGGTGTCGCCGCGCCCGAGACCGCCAACAACGCCGTCACCGCAAGCTCCATGGTGCCGCTTCTGTCGCTTGGCATCCCGGGCAACTCGACCTCCGCGCTCTTCATCGGTGCGCTCGCGCTGCACGGCATGGTGCCCGGACCGCTTCTGTTCACCCAGCATGGCAACATCGCGTGGATGATCATCGTCGCATTCCTCGCTGCCAATATCGTCCTTTGGCCGGTGGCTTGGCTGGTGCTGCGCACGGTGTCGCAATACGTCTTTTCGATCCGCAAGGAGGCTATGGTCGGCGTGATCGCGCTGTTGTGCCTGATGGGGGCGTATTCGGACGGGGGCAATCTGTTCAACATGTGGGTCGCCGTGGCGGCCGGTCTCGTGGCCTATGTCATGCGCCTTGCCAACATCCCGCTCGGGCCGGCCATCCTTGGCCTCGTGCTGGGGCCGCAGCTTGAAACCTCTCTGCACAACTCGTTGTCGATTTCGCAGGGGAGCTGGGGCGTGTTCTTCAACGTGTCCGAGCACCCGATCAGTGCGGGGATGATGTTCGTCTCGGTCCTGCTGTGGATCTTGCCTGCTCTTCTCGGGCTGAGAGAGCGCGTTCGCGCCAATAAAGGGGGGCAAAAGACATGAAGCGGGAAACGAAACTCGTCCACTACGGCCGCACCGCGACGCCCGGTCCGGCAAACCCGCCGATCGTGAAGGCCTCGACAATCCTGCACGACACGGTGGCCTCCTACAAAGCCACCAAGGCCGCGCGGGAAAACGACGACGCCGTGTTGTCCTACGGGCGGCGTGGCACGACCACCGCGCATCAGCTGGCCGCAGCGCTTGCCGATCTCGAAGGGGGAGAGGCCTGTTTCCTTTTCCCGACGGGTCTGGCGGCCGTGGCGGGGGCGCTTCTGCCCTATCTCGGCGCTGGCGATCACCTGTTGGTCGTCGACACGATCTTTCCCGCGACCCGCAGCTTTTGTGAAAAGGCGCTGAAGCGCAGCGGTGTCTCGGTCGATTACATCCCGTGGGATACCACCGACCTGACCCCCTATGTCAAACCCGAGACGAAGCTCGTGATGGTCGAAAGCCCTGCCTCGCAGACCTATGAGGTCATGGACCTGCCGGCGCTCTGCGCCTCGGCCCGTGCGCATAATCTGCTGGTGGCGGCGGACAACACCTACGGGTCGGGCTGGCTTTACCGTCCGCTCGAACTGGGCTGTGACCTGTCGGTCGTCGCGGGCACGAAATACGTCGGCGGCCATGCGGATGCGATGATGGGCGCGGTGATCGCAAAGGGGGGCGCCGTTGGCCCGCTGCGCGACCATACCGCGATGCGCGGCCAGACCCTTGGCCCGGACGAGGCCTATGCCTGCCTGCGCGGCTTGCGCACGCTTGGACTGCGTCTGGAGCGGCACGAGGCGAACGGGCTGGCTCTGGCGCAGTGGTTCCTCGACCAGCCGGAGGTGGCGAAGGTCCATCACCCGGCGCTTCCCGACCATCCGGGCCATGCCATCTGGCAACGCGATGCCAGCGGTTCGAACGGGCTTCTGACGGTGGAGTTCGAGGCTGGCTTTGACGCCGAGGGCTTTGTCGACCGGCTGGCGCTCTTTTCCATTGGAAGCTCGTGGGGGGGCTTCGAAAGTCTCGCCATGCCGTCCTTTCCTGATGCGGGGCGCCTCTTCGCCCAAGACCGAGCCGGCGCCATGATCCGGTTTCACGCCGGACTCGAGCATATCGACGATTTGGTGGCCGATCTTACGGCCTCCCTCGTTACGGCGCGCGGGCGCTAAGCGCGAACACCCGCCCGCCTCCTTCACAGAATGCGCGCTTATCCAAGGAGACCCACGAGAATGGGAACGAGTGTTTTTGACTCCGAGCTTTTGATGAATGCTTGGTCGACCGAAGAAATGCGCGGAGTTTTCAATGACCGCGCCCGAATGCAGGCCTGGCTCGACGTTGAGGCGGCGCTTGCGCTGGTGCAGGCCGATCTCGGGATGATTCCGCAAGCGGCCGCGACGGAAATCGCGTCGAAGTCGAACTATGACGCCATCGACAAGGAACTCGTGCTGCATCACCTGAAGGTCACCAAGCACCCGCTTGTGCCGACCGTGCGCGCGCTCGAGGCAGCCTGCGAAGGTGATGCCGGCGAATACGTCCACTACGGCGTGACCACGCAGGACATCATGGACACCGGCCTTGTGCTGCAGCTGCGCAAGGCGGTCGAGATCATCCGCCGCGACCTGAAGATCATCGCGAAGGACCTGATGCACCTGAGCGAGGAACACCGTAACACGCCGATGATGGGCCGGACCCTGTCGCTTCAGGCGGTGCCGGTCACTTTCGGCTTCAAGACCGCGATCTGGCTGGCCGAAATCGACCGCCACCTTGAACGTCTCGACGAAATGGGAAAGCGCGTCTACGTCGGTTCGATCGTCGGCGCCGTGGGCACCAAGGCCTCTTTCGGGCCCAAGGCGGACGCGATGGAAAAGGCGGTGAACGACCGCCTTGGTCTTGGCACCCCGCCGATTTCCTGGCAGTCCGCGCGCGACGGTTTCTTCGAATTGGGCGCGACGCTCGGCGGCATCAACGCCACGCTCAACAAGATCGGCAACCAGCTTCTGCTGCTGGCACACAACGAATTCGACGAGATCGCAGAACCCTTCGGCAAGGGGCAGGTCGGCTCTTCGACCATGCCGCACAAGCGCAACCCGGCCGTGACCGAAAACTCGGTGACTGTCAGCAACACATTGAAATCCAACATCAACATGCTTTCGGACATCATGAAGCACGAGCATGAGCGGGACGGTGCCGTCTGGAAGATGGAGTGGAAGATCCTCCCGGAGATCTGCCTCATGCTGTCTGTTGTTCTCGACAATCTGAAATTCGTTTTCGCGGATATCGAGGTCAAGAAAGACAGCATGCTCAATAACCTCAACCTGCTGCGCGGCTATGCGCTGGCCGAACGCGTAATGTTTGCGCTGGCAGACAAGTTGGGCAAGCAGACCGCGCACGAAGAGGTCTACAGCGCCGCAATGCACGGGATCGAAAGCAACATCACGTTCCGCGAGGCGCTATTGGGGAATGCCGAGATCCGCGAAGTGATCTCTGAGGTGGAACTTGACGCGCTTCTGGATCCGACCACCTATGTCGGCAGTGCGCCCGAACTTGTCGATCAGGCGGTGGCCCGGATCAGGGCCGGTGGCCGTATCTAACTGAAAGCTGAAGCCAATGACCTATTCCCGGCAGATTTCCGATTTCATTTGCGCCCTCCGGTTCGACACCATCCCGGAGAGCACCACGGTGCGTGCGCGACAACTGATGACCGATACGCTGGGGGTAGGTCTGGCAGGTACCCGCCATCCCAACTTCCAGGCGGCGCTCATGGGCGTGCTTGCGATTCCCGGGACGGGCGGGGACCATCCCGTGATCGGGACGGACTGTCGCCTGACGGCGCCCTATGCCGCGCTGGTCAACGGGGTTGCCTGCCATGTCCTCGACTTCGACGACACCCATACCGCCTCCATCGTGCACGGCAGCGCCATTCTGACGCCTCTGGTGCTGGCCCTCGGAGAAGAAGTTTCTGCCAGCGGGCCGGAGGTCCTCACCGCCTTCGTCGCCGGTTGGGAGGTCGCGGCGCGCGTGGGAATCGCCTCGGGCAACAGTTTCCACAACCGCGGTTTTCATTCGACCGCAATCGCGGGCATTTTCGGCGCAACGGCTGCGGCGGGCAAACTGCTCGGCCTGACCGCCTGCCAGATGACCAACGCTCTCGGCCTTTGCGGCAGCCAGGCTGCGGGAATCACCGAGTTCCTGAGCAACAATTCTTCCTCCAAGGGGTACCACGTGGGTTGGGCGGCGCGCACGGCGATGGAAATCGCTTATCTTGCGCGTGCCGGGGCCACCGGCCCTGCGACGGTCTTCGAGGGGGCGAACGGGCTGTTCTCGACCCATGGCCTGCCGGAGATTTCCCGGCCCGAAGCGCTTGTGGAGGACTTCGGGAAGCGTTGGGAGACCGAAAACGTCTCGATCAAGCCCTATCCCTGCTGCCATTTCGCGCACGGCGCCCTCGACTGTGCCATCGCCCTGAAGGAGGACGGCATCACACCGGACCGGATCGAGCGCGTGCACGCGATCATCGACGAGGTCGCGGCGGGCTTCGTCTGCAAGCCGATCGAAAGCAAATATGTCCCCAGCAACGCCTATGGCGCCAAATTCAGCCTGCCGTATCTGGTCGGTCTCGGGCTGATCGACGGCGGGGCGGACCTGTCGTCGTTCAGCGACACCGCCATCACCCGTAAGGATATCCTCGATGTGGCGCGCAAGGTCACCTACGAGGATGCCGAGAAGGGCACTACCGGTTTCCCGAAGTATTTCCCCGGCCATCTTATCGTCAAACTGACGGACGGGCAGGTGATCGAGAAGCGCGTGGCGATCAACCGTGGCAATCCCGATCTGCCGCTGAGCGACGACGAGGTTGCCGCGAAGTTTTATGGCAATGTTGCGGGCGTCCTGAGCGAGGCCCGCGCAAAAACGATCTTCGAGAAGCTCGTGGCCCTTGATAAGCTCAAGGAAATCACAGGGCTCACGCGAGAGCTGATCGACTGAACCACGGGTCAAGACCATGTCCAAACTATCCCTCCACGGCGTCATCCCCTATCTTCCCACACCGGTGACCCCGGACGGAGACATCGATTGCGCGGCCCTGTCACGGCTCGTGGAGCATCTGATCGGGCAGGGCGTCCACGGCTTTGCGCCCCTGGGTTCGACCGGTGAATTCGCCTATCTCGGTGCCGCGCAGAAAGAGACAGTCGTACGCACGGTGGTCGAAGCAGTAGACGGGCGCGTGCCGGTGATCGCTGGGGTGGCCTCGACCACGACGCGCGACGCGGTGGCACAGGCCAAGCGGTGGCACGCGTTGGGTGCGGATGGCATTCTTGCCATCCTCGAAGCCTATTTCCCGCTCCCGGACGCAGGCGTCGAGGCCTATTTCACCGCAATCGCGGATGCGTCGGACGCCCCCGTGACGATCTACACCAACCCGAATTTCCAGCGCAGCGACCTGAGCCTGCCGGTGATCGAGCGCCTCTCTCACCACCCAAATATCCACTACATCAAGGATGCCTCGACGAACACGGGCCGCCTTTTGAGTATTCTCAACCGTACTGAGGGACGGCTCGGTGTATTCGCAGCCTCGGCGCATATCACGACCGCAGTGATGCTGATCGGTGGCCTTGGCTGGATGGCAGGTCCCTCTTGCTTGGCGCCGCGCCAGAGCGTGCAACTTTACGAGCTTTGCAAGGCACGCCAATGGGATGCTGCGATGGACTTGCAACGTCAGCTTTGGACACTCAACGAAGGTTTCGCCCGCTTTAATCTGGCGGCGGCGATCAAGGCAGGGCTGCGGCTTCAGGGGCTCGATTGCGGTGATCCATTGCCGCCGCAACGCTCTCTGGACGCTGCCGAAATCGACCAGCTCAAGAATGCGCTCGCTCTGATCAGTGCGATCTAAGACAAGGAGATGGCCATGACCGAACGCATCGACACCGGCGAACGGATGAGCCAGATCGTCAGGCACAACGGAGTGGCCTACCTTTGTGGACAGGTCGGCGCGGACGACACCGTGGCCGAGCAGACGCGGGACTGCCTGTCGCGGGTGGATGCCCTGCTGGAAAAGGCCGGGTCCTCGCGCGAGCGTATCCTGCAAGCGATCGTCTGGCTGTCCGATATGGCCGATTTCGAAGAGATGAACGCAGTTTGGGACGCCTGGGTGCCTGAGGGTCACGCCCCCGCGCGAGCCTGCGGCGAGGCGAAACTGGCGCGCGATGTGCTGAAGGTTGAGTTCATCGTGACCGCCGCGAAGCTGGACTGGCCCCGCTCTGCGTCGCGCGCGGCATTGGCCTGAGAACAATGCCGCGCTTTGATTCCGAGGCTCACTGTCGGTTTGGCTCGCCAAGAAGGCCGGCTGGCGAGGTCCGTCGGAACCGTTCTCTGACGTCGGCTCACCTTACCTCATCGAGGGGGCCGGATGGAATTGACCGTCTCCAGCGCAACGTGGTGTCCGCGTATGCGCGGTGCTTCACATCGCCATGCGCAGCGTAGAGCGCTTGGCGCGTCGGGGCCTCCATTCTAGCATGAGCAGGTTGTCACTGCGCCGATAGAGGCGCGGGACAGGTCTTTTTTTCATGATCTTGCTCATTGGTGGGACGGCTGTGTGTGGGCCGGAAATGCGTGGCATCTGGGTTGGGAATGCTTGGCGGGGCATGGGTATGCGACCAAGATATTGTGGCTTTCCCCGTCGCGGAGAGTCGCTTTAGCAGAACATTCGGCATCATCGAATTTCTCATCCGTCGCTTGAATCGATCGTGTTTGGAGTGTGAAAGTGTTCGTCCTCTCAGTGTGAGGCGTGCGGGGTTTGCCGGGGGTTTTAACGCCTGAGCAGGATGGCGCATCATAAGGGAGACGACGGACAATTATCCCCCCGAGGGGCGCGAGCGGGCGGTTCGCGCGGTTCCGGACAATCCCGGGCATCATGAGGGCTGCTGACAGGCGATCCAGTCGTAACCTGCGATGATCGGTTGCGCGGCCCAGACGCTGTACGAATGGGCCAGGAAGGCCGAGGTCGCCCACAGGCTTGGTCCATGGCGCAGGTTCGAGACCGCGGGATGGCAACACGTGAATGGGTCGACTGGTTCAGCAACCGCCGTCTGCCGTAACCCATTGAGAAAATTCTGCCTAAAAAACGATGCAAACTTTCGCGCGGCCCTGGGCAGATCAGAATTGGCCGCGTGGCGAAGAACAGTCGGCCCCCGCAAACCCTGGGGCGGTACAATCGGGCGAAAGCCGGGTTCCGTTGCCGCCCCTCGGTATCCCGCGGAGGTATTGGGCCCAAGCCGTCCCCGGCGGGTGGTCGTGACACTTGACAGGGCTCGGAAGTACAATAGGGTACAGGTAGGAACAGGTTCTGCGAGAATCCCATGTCTTCCCCTATCGGAATTGCCAAATCCGAACTCGTCGCCCAGACGCTTGAACGCGAGATACGCGGGGGGCACGTCGGGCATGGCGATCTTCTGGAAAGCGAAGTGGGGTTGATGCGGCGGTTCGCCGTCAGCCGGAACACCGTCCGCAAAGGGCTCGAGATTCTGTCGCGGCAGGGACTTATCACCACGCGTACCGGCATTGGATCCTTCGTGACCTACGACGGCACGACCATCGATAGTACCCTCGGCTGGACCGTCGCTTTGTCGCATGGCGCGGGTGAGGTGGTCACGCGGCTTCTTCGGCTCGATCGCGGGGACTGCATGCGTGCTGACGGGACGCTCGGGTCCGTATCGGAGTACCTGCGCGTCGACCGGCTGCGGTTCTGTACGGCTTCAGGGCAGGGCATATCGCTTGAACGCAGCCGGCTGCCTTGGCGCGACGGTTTTGCGGAGGCGGTCGAAAAGGGCCTGACCGACGGATCGTTGAGCTGCACGCTTGCGGACCTTGGCCTTTCCGCCGCGAAGGGGCAGGAGACGGTCGGGGTGATCCCTGCGCTTTCGGCGGGCGATGCCGCGATCATGGAACGGCCGGCCGGCACCCCGATGCTGCGTCTGGAGCGGGTGACGCGCTGCGCGGACGGGAGCGTGCTGGAATATGTCGACAGCATCCTCGACCCGGCGCGTTTCGGACTGAGGATCGACTTTTGACGGGCGGGCAGGGGCAGGGTATGGAACGCGCGCTCGGGACCTTGATGGGGGTCGCGCTTGGCGATGCTCTGGGGATGCCGTCGCAGACGCTGTCGCGGGCGCGGATTGCCGAAGCCTATGGCCGGATTACCGATCTGGTCGATCCCGTCGCGGACCATCCCGTTTCGCACGGGCTTCGTGCCGGCATGGTGACGGACGATACAGAGCAGACCCTGCTTCTGGCCGATTTGATGATCCGGTCGCCAGAGCGGTTCGACGACCGCGCCTGGGCGGAAGCGCTGCTGGCCTGGGAACGCGACGTCCGCGCGCGTGGGTTGCTTGATCTTCTCGGGCCGTCGTCCAAGCGTGCCCTGGACGCGCTGCTGGCCGGGGTACCTGCAAGCGATACGGGGCGGGAGGGCACGACCAACGGGGCGGCAATGCGCATAGCGCCTGTGGGTATCGCCACCCCGCCGGACGATGTGGCCGTGCTTGTCGCCCGTGTGGCCGAAGCCTGCCGGGTCACGCACAACACGCGTGAGGCGATCTCGGCCGCGGCCGCCGTCGCCATGACGATCAGCCTCGGCATCAGCGGTGCGGGTTTCGAGGATGCCGTAAAGCAGGCCGTAGAGGCCGCGCGGCTTGGCGCGACATTTGGCGCACCCGTGGGCGAGACCGACATGGGGGGGCTGATCCTTAGCGCCATGCATGTTGCCGGGCGAGGCTCCGAAGAGGAACTGGTCGCGCGCATCGGCACCTCGGTCGCAAGCCGTGAGGCGGTGCCGATGGCATTCGCCGTCGTGCTGCTGGCCGGGGGCGACCCGTGGCGGGCGGGCCTGATCGCCGCGAATATCGGGGATGATACCGATACGATCG